>NZ_JACARK010000423.1:0-3201 GCF_013386655.1 Pseudomonas sp. K5002
AGCGGCAGGTGTTGCAGCCGCAGGCTTGGCCGGACGCGCGCTATGGGCCACAGGCTTGACCGGTGTCGCAACCGGCGCGGCTGGCGTTGCCGGAGCGGCTGCCGGGGCAGCAGGTGCCGCCGGTTTTGGCACGGTGGCCGGAATGATCGGCGCGGTGCCGTTTTGCTTGTCTTCCGCTTCCTGGGCCTGGGCGGCTTCGTTGGCACGCTCTTCCGGGGTGCGGTTGTCACTGAACACCAGCAACAGGTAACGGCTGCGGTTCAATGCGGCGGTCGGCACGGCACGCACAATGGCGAACGGCTGGCCGGAATCGTGGATCACTTCCTTGACCGTCGCGACCGGGTAGCCTGCCGGGAACCGCTGACCCAGGCCGGAGCTGACCAGCAGGTCGCCTTCCTTGATGTCGGCGGTGTCTGCGACGTGACGCAACTCCAGGCGTTCCGGGTTACCGGTACCGCTGGCAATCGCCCGCAGGCCGTTGCGGTTGACTTGCACCGGGATGCTGTGGGTGGTGTCGGTCAGCAACAGCACGCGAGAGGTATAAGGCATCAACTCCACCACCTGGCCCATCAAGCCACGCGCATCGAGCACCGGCTGGCCGAGGACTACGCCGTCGCGCTCACCCTTGTTGATGATGATGCGATGGGTGAAGGGGTTCGGATCCATACCGATCAACTCGGCCACTTCGACCTTCTCGTTGACCAGCGCAGAGGAATTGAGCAACTCGCGCAGCCGAACGTTCTGCTCGGTGAGGGCCGCGAGCTTTTGCATGCGCCCCTGCAGCAGCAGGTTTTCGGTCTTGAGTTTTTCGTTCTCCGCCACCAGTTCGGTGCGGCTGCCAAATTGACTGGCGACACCCTGATAGAGACGCTGCGGCAGGTCAGTGATCCAGTACGTCTGCATCAGGACCAGCGACATCTGGCTACGCACTGGCTTGAGCAGTGTGAAGCGGGCATCGACCACCATCAGCGCAACCGATAGCACGACCAGCACCAACAGGCGCACGCCCAATGAGGGGCCTTTGGAAAAAAGCGGTTTAATAAGCCGCTCCTCCCAGGCAAATGTTTTCTTTATTCATACGGCATCAAACCGGCCTGGATGCAGATTGAAGAAGATAAACGCCAACAGGCAGCACTGCAAAGTGCTGCCTGTGAGCGAAACATGGGCAAACCAGCAAATTCTTATTCGCTGGAGAGCAGGTCCATGGTGTGTTTATCCATCATTTCCAGTGCACGGCCACCGCCGCGGGCGACGCAGGTCAACGGGTCTTCAGCAACGATCACTGGCAAACCGGTTTCCTGGGCCAGCAACTTGTCGAGGTCGCGCAGCAAGGCGCCACCACCGGTCAGTACCAGGCCACGCTCGGCGATATCGGAAGCCAGTTCCGGAGGCGATTGCTCCAGGGCGCTCTTCACCGCCTGAACGATGGTGGCCAGGGACTCTTGCAGAGCTTCCAGCACTTCATTGGAGTTCAGGGTGAAGGCACGTGGAACGCCTTCGGCCAGGTTGCGACCGCGAACATCGACTTCGCGAACTTCGCCGCCCGGGTAAGCGGTACCGATTTCCTGCTTGATGCGCTCGGCGGTGGATTCGCCGATCAGGCTGCCGTAGTTGCGGCGCACGTAGGTGATGATCGCTTCGTCGAAGCGGTCGCCGCCAACCCGTACGGATTCGGCATACACCACACCATTGAGGGAGATCAGGGCGATTTCAGTGGTACCACCACCGATATCCACCACCATCGAACCGCGCGCTTCTTCAACCGGCAGGCCGGCACCGATCGCAGCGGCCATTGGCTCTTCAATCAGGAACACTTCACGGGCACCGGCGCCAAGGGCCGACTCACGGATGGCACGACGTTCCACCTGGGTGGATTTGCACGGAACGCAGATCAGCACACGAGGGCTGGGCTGCAGGAAACTGTTTTCGTGAACCTTGTTGATGAAGTACTGCAGCATCTTTTCGCAGACACTGAAGTCAGCAATCACGCCATCCTTCATCGGACGAATGGCAGCAATGTTGCCCGGTGTTCGGCCCAACATGCGCTTGGCCTCGGTGCCAACGGCAACGACACTTTTCTGATTACCATGGGTCCGAATGGCCACAACCGATGGCTCATTCAGGACGATACCGCGCTCGCGCACGTAAATAAGGGTGTTGGCAGTGCCCAGGTCGATGGAAAGATCGCTGGAAAACATGCCACGCAGTTTCTTGAACATGGGAAAGGGACCCTAGGCAACGCGTGGGTAAAAAAGTGCGGCAAACTCTAACAACGACAGGGATTTTGGGCAAGGCGCCAATGTGCTAAATTGGCCGACTTTCTGTGCACCAACCCCCACAATCGCGGCCATATGACCGTAGAAATGCGGTAGTGTTCCTACAATCTAACACACGGATAGCTTCCGTTCTGTTTTCCACTGGAGAATCCCATGGCGCTTGAACGCTCCGACGTGGAAAAAATCGCTCATTTGGCCTGCCTGGGCCTCAATGAAGCCGATCTTCCACAGACCACCGCAGCCCTGAACAGCATTCTCGGGCTGGTCGACCAAATGCAAGCCGTGAATACCGACGGCATCGAGCCCCTGGCTCACCCGCTGGAAGCCAGCCAGCGCCTGCGCGCCGACGTCGTGACCGAGCGCAATAATCGCGAGGCTTACCAGTCCATCGCGCCAGCGGTCGAAAACGGCCTGTACCTGGTTCCGAAAGTCATCGACTAAAGGGAAAGAGCCTGCAATGCATCAATTGACTCTGGCCGAGATCGCCCGCGGTCTCGCCGACAAAAAGTTTTCTTCCGAAGAGCTGACCACGACCCTGCTGGCGCGTATCGCCGAGCTGGACCCTAAGGTCAACAGCTTCATCAGCATCACCGAAGAGCTGGCCCTGAGCCAGGCCAAGGCCGCCGACACACGTCGTGCCAACGGTGAGAACGGCGCCCTGTTGGGTGCGCCGATTGCCCACAAGGACCTGTTCTGCACCCAGGGCATTCGCACCAGCTGCGGCTCGAAGATGCTCGACAATTTCAAGGCGCCCTACGACGCCACTGTGGTCGCCAAGCTGGCCGCTGCCGGGGCCGTGACCCTGGGCAAGACCAACATGGACGAATTCGCCATGGGCTCGGCCAACGAGTCGAGCCACTACGGCGCGGTGAAAAACCCGTGGAACCTCGAGCACGTGCCCGGCGGTTCGTCCGGTGGTTCGGCG
>NZ_JACARK010000424.1:0-2681 GCF_013386655.1 Pseudomonas sp. K5002
CGCCACACCCCGCTGCTCCAGCCACAACCCGCACAACACCAGGCACACATCAGCCCCTTGCGCCTGCAAGCGCAGGCACGCGTCCTCGACGCCCGAGCGGGCGTAGGTCGAGAGGGCAAAGCTCCACAGGTCAGCGCACATATTCACACCCAAGCCAGCGGCCAACGAAGCTGGTAGACTCCGCCGCCATTATGATCCGACTTCAAAGCCTAACATTACAGCGTGGCCCGCAACGTCTTCTCGAAGACGCCGAGCTGACCCTGCACGCCGGTCACAAAGCCGGCCTGATCGGTGCCAACGGCGCCGGCAAATCCACGTTGTTCGCCTTGCTGCTGGGTGAGCTGACTCCCGACTCCGGGGATTGTCTGCTGCCGGCCGACTGGCGCATCGCCCATATGCGCCAGGAGATCGACACCCTCGACCGCATTGCGATCGACTACGTGCTCGATGGCGACCTGCGCCTGCGCCAGGTGCAACACGACCTCGCCGAGGCCGAGAAAGCCCAGGACGGCGCCGCACAGGCCCGCCTGCACTCGGAACTGGACAGCGCCGACGGCTACACCGCCGACGCGCGTGCGCGCAAGATGCTTGCCGGCCTTGGCTTTACCAACGAACAGATGGACCGCCCGGTCGCCGACTTCTCCGGTGGCTGGCGCATGCGCCTGAACCTGGCCCAGGCGCTGATGTGCCCCTCGGACCTGTTGCTGCTCGATGAACCGACCAACCACCTGGACCTCGATGCGATCCTGTGGCTGGAAGACTTCCTGAAAAGCTACCCGGGCACCTTGCTGCTGATTTCCCACGACCGGGATTTCCTCGACGCCGTGGTGGACAACATTGCCCACGTCGACCAGAAGAAAATCACCCTGTACCGCGGCGGCTACAGCGCCTTCGAACGCGCCCGTGCCGAACGCCTGGCCCAGCAACAGCAGGCCTACGAGAAGCAGCAGGCGCAGCGCGCGCACATGGAAAGCTACATCGCCCGGTTCAAGGCCCAGGCCACCAAGGCCCGTCAGGCCCAGAGCCGGATCAAGGCCCTGGAGCGCATGGAAGAACTGTCGGCGGCCCACGTCGATTCACCGTTCGACTTTGTGTTCCGCGAATCGGTGAAAATCTCCAGCCCGCTGCTGGACCTTTCCGATGCCCGCCTGGGCTATGGCGACAAGACCATCCTCGAGAAGGTCAAGTTGCAGCTCACCCCTGGCGCGCGGATCGGCCTGCTCGGCCCCAACGGCGCGGGCAAGTCGACCTTGATCAAAAACCTCTCGGGCGAATTGCAGCCCCTGGCCGGTCGCCTGGTGCGCGGTGAGAACCTGGTGGTGGGCTACTTCGCCCAGCACCAGCTGGACTCCCTCGACGCCAAGGCCAGCCCGCTGCTGCACCTGCAGCGCCTGGCGCCGACCGAACGCGAACAGACCCTGCGGGACTTCCTCGGTGGTTTCGACTTCCGTGGTGCGCGCATCGACGAACCGGTGCTGAATTTCTCCGGTGGCGAAAAGGCCCGCCTGGCCCTGGCCCTGATCGCCTGGGACCGGCCAAACCTGTTGCTGCTCGACGAACCGACCAACCACCTCGACCTGGAAATGCGCCTGGCGTTGACCATGGCCCTGCAGGAATTCAGCGGCGCGGTACTGGTGGTGTCTCACGATCGCCACCTGCTCAAGAGCACCACGGATAACTTCCTGCTGGTGGCTGACGGCAAGGTCGAGGAATTCGACGGCGACCTGGAAGACTATGCCCGTTGGCTGTCGGACTACCGCCTGCGCAACGCGCCGGTCAGCAACACGCCGGTCAACCCGGACAAGACCGACAAGAAGGCCCAGCGCCAGGCCGCGGCTGCATTGCGTCAGCAACTGGCCCCGCACAAGCGTGAAGCGGACAAGCTGGAAGCCGAATTGGGCAAGATCCACGAGAAGCTGGCGAAGATCGAAACCAGCCTGGGTGACAGCGCCGTCTACGAGCCGGCCCGCAAGGATGAATTGCGCGACCTGCTGGCCGAACAGGCCAAGCTCAAGGTACGTGAAGCGCAGTTGGAGGAGACCTGGATGGAAGCCCTCGAACTGCTGGAATCCTTGCAAGCGGAGCTGGAGGCGCTGTCCTGATGGAAGCGCTGCAACTGCCGCTGCCGGCCCAATGGATTGCGCCGATCTGGGTTGCCGTACAAATTTTACTGATCCTGTTGGCTGGCTACTTCGCCCAGCGTTTCGTCGCCAAATGCCTGAACCGCCTGGGGGAACGTTATCCGTTCCCGCCGCAGTTGCTGATGCCGCTGCGCGGCGGCCTGCGCTGGCTGATCATGGGCAGCGCGCTGATCTTCGTGCTGGAGCGCCTGGGCGTCTCTGCCACGGTGTTGTGGACGGCGTTGTCGGGTTTTGTGGCGGTGGCCGCGGTGGCGTTCTTCGCCATGTGGTCGGTGTTGTCCAACCTGCTGTGCGCCATCCTGATCTTCACCGTCGGGCCGTTCCGCCTGGGCGATGTGGTCGAGTTGGTGGACACCGTCGACAAGCCCGGCGTCAAAGGCCGGGTGGTGGCGATCAACCTGCTCTACACCACGCTGATCGAAGTGGAAGAGGCCGGTACCGGCAGTGTCATGGTGCAAGTGCCCAACAGCCTGTTCTTCCAGCGCTCGGTGCGCCGTTGGCGCGGCAGCGACGTGCTGCCTTAACCTGTGGCGAGGGAGC
>NZ_JACARK010000425.1:0-5790 GCF_013386655.1 Pseudomonas sp. K5002
AACCATAGGTGGCCGTTACCGAAAAAACGGATATGTACTCAAACCAATCGCCAAAAAAAACGGCCTCATCTGGAGGCCGTTTCTCATCACATCTCAACGCTTAGGTGCGCATCCCACGCCCACTCACCAGCAACCGCGCACACCCCACGTACAGCACCACAGTCGCCACCAGCATAAACGTGATCGCTACACTGATCTTGATATCCGAAACGCCCAGGATCCCATAGCGAAACGCGTTAACCATATGCAACACCGGGTTAGCCAACGACACCGTCTGCCAGAACGGCGGCAGCAAGGTGATCGAATAAAACACCCCACCCAGATACGTCAGCGGCGTAAGAACAAACGTCGGAATAATCGAAATATCATCAAAGTTGCGCGCAAACACCGCATTGATGAACCCCAGCAACGAAAAGATAGTCGCCGTCAGCACCACCACCAACAGGGTGATCCCGAGGTGATGCACCTGCAAATGGGTAAAGAACAGCGACAGCAACGTCACAATCACCCCAACCATCAACCCGCGCAGCACACCGCCCAGGGTGTAGCCGATCAAAATCGTATGAGGCGACACCGGCGACACCATCAATTCCTCGATGGACCGCTGGAACTTGCTGCCAAAAAAGCTCGACACCACGTTGCCGTAGGAGTTGGTAATCACCGACATCATGATCAACCCTGGCACGATGTACTCCATATAGGTGAATCCACCCATATCACCAATCTGCCGACCAATCAGGTTACCGAAGATCACGAAGTACAAAACCATGGTGATCGCCGGCGGCAGCAAGGTCTGCGGCCAGATCCGGGTAAAGCGCTTCACTTCGCGATAAACGATGGTCTGCAGCGCGACAAGGTTGGGTTGCAGTTCCGAACTCATACCGCCACCTTCGCCAGATTTTTCTCCACCAGGGACACAAACAACTCCTCAAGGCGATTGGTTTTGTTACGCAGGCTCAGCACCTCGATGTTCTGGGTAGCCAGTTGGCCAAACAGCGCGGTGATGCCCACGGCTTTGTCCACCTGGACTTCCAGGGTGTGGCTGTCCACCAGGCGATTCGGGTAGCCGATCAACTGGGGCGCAACCGTCATGTCGTTTTTCAGGTCGAGCAGGAAGGTCTCGACGTGCAACTGGCTCAGCAAATTACGCATGCTGGTGTTTTCGACAATGGTGCCGTGGTCGATGATGCCGATGTTGCGGCACAGCTGCTCAGCCTCTTCCAGGTAGTGCGTGGTGAGGATGATGGTGATGCCTTTCTGGTTCAGCTCGGTGAGAAACGTCCACATCGAACGACGCAGCTCAATGTCCACGCCCGCCGTCGGCTCGTCGAGGATCAGCAGGCGCGGTTCGTGAACCAGGGCGCGAGCGATCATCAAGCGGCGCTTCATGCCCCCGGACAGGGAACGCGAAGGCACGTCGCGCTTGTCCCACAAGCCCAGTTGCGTGAGGTATTGCTCGGCGCGTTCCTTGGCGATCTTCGGCGGGATGCCGTAGTAACCGGCCTGGGTCACGACGATGTCGAAGGTCTTTTCAAACTGGTTGAAGTTGAACTCCTGGGGCACCACGCCGATGCTGCGCTTGAGCGCCGCCGGGGATTTGTCCAGGTCGTTGCCAAAGATGTTCACCGTACCGGTGGTCTTGTTGACCAGGGTCGAGAGAATCCCGATGGTGGTGGATTTGCCGGCGCCATTGGGGCCGAGCAAGGCGAAGAAATCACCTTCGGCGACGTCCAGATCGATACCACTCAGGGCCTGGAAACCGTTGCCGTAGGTTTTGGTTAGCTGCCGGATGGACAGAGCGGAACTCATATCGGATTACGCACCAAAGAAGAGGAATAGAATTGTTACATGAGGGCAGACCGCACGGAATACAACGGCTGCGCGTGACAAGCATGGTGCTTGTCCGCGCCGCACAAGTACAGTAACCCGTATTAATAGTCGGTATCAGGTCAACGCGGTCATGACCGATTTCTGATAGGCCGGGCGCTGGCGCAGCCGCTGGTACCAGGCTTCCAGGTTAGGCATCGACGGGCGTTCGATGGGCATTTCGAACCAGGCATAAATGAAGCTGCCCAAGGGAATATCACCCATGCCGATCTCGCTGCCGGACAGGTAAGGTTGCGTGGCCAAGGCCTGATCCACCGTCTGCAAAACGTCGATGCAGGCCTGGCGACCGGCGTTGATGGTGTCCCAGTTCTGTTTTTCAGCCGGGGTTCGCAGCACGCCCCAGAACACGGTCTTGAACGGTTCGGCCAGGGTCGAGGTGGTCCAGTCCATCCACTTTTCAGCGTTGGCCCGGGCTTGCAGCTCGCTGGGGTACCAGTTCGAATCCGGCGCATGTTTGGCGGCCAGGTAGCGCACGATGGTGTTGGATTCCCACAGCACAAAATCGCCATCTTCAATCATCGGCACCCGGCCATTGGGGTTCCGCGCGCGGTATTGCGGCGTGTCGACCACACCAAAAGCCCCACCCGCATCAATTGCCTCATAGTCCAGGCCGAGCTCCTCGGCGCACCACAGTGCTTTCCTGACATTTGACGAATTTTTACGACCCCAGATTTTCAGCATGACCGCCCCGATTTTGAAAAAGATGGTTGGATAAATGCCGGGGCAGCATACGCCGGATCACGTCCGGCTTAAATCACTCTGCATGTCCCCCAGCAGGATCGGCATCTGCTCGCCAAACAGGTGCGGGTAACATTTCTGGATGTGGGCGAAGAAGAATTCCTCGGGCACCTCGGCAAATTGCCCATGGTCCACCACGTACTCCATGGAGCGCTGGCCCTTGCGGTTGAAGGCGTGGAAAACACTGTCATGAATGCCATCGAAATCCAGCGGCGGCACATCGAACAGTTCGCACAGTTGCTGGTTGAACGCCGGCGTGGCCTTGACCCAACGGCCGTCCAGATACAACTCGGTATAGCCATGCATGGCGAATACGTCACTTCTGAGCAGCTCGATCAAACGGGGCGTCGAGAGGTGGTTACGCACGTCGGCCAGGCCGATGCGCGCCGGGATCCCGCAGTGCCTTGCGCACGCCGCCAGCAATGTTGCCTTGGGCACGCAATAACTCTCGCCGGCCGCCAGTGCGAAGCTCGCGCTGAGGGTTTGCGGGTCGCGACTGAAGGTATAGGGGTTATAGCGCACCGCCTCGCGCACAGCGTAGTAAAGACTGACTGCCTGGTCACGAAGTGCGGCACTCGAACCGCGATGTTTTTCGGCGAACTCCACCACCGCAGGGTGGTCACTATCGATGAAGCGGCCGGGATTCAAGTACGCATTCATGAGGTTAATCTCAGAGAGCAAGCCCTGAGTCTAACCACAGGCATGCACCTGGGATAACGACGATTCGGCCAAATGTCGGCGCCTGGTGCTGATCATTGCCGGCACACCACGTAACACCCTCGTCACCCCGCTTGTTCGGATGCCGACTAAGCTCTGAGGTGATTTCGCACCTGGTTTCACGGAGGATTGAATATGCTGTTGTTGTGGATACTGGTTCTGGTGGTGGGCATTGCCTACCTGGCGCACCGGCGCATCGCGCCCCTGCCCGCCATCGGCGTGGTCGCCGTCTACCTGTTGGCGATGGGCGCCTTCAGCCACGCACCAGGCTGGTTGCTGCTGATCTTCTGGGTACTGATCGCCGTGGTAGCCGCCCCGCTGCTGCTGCCGGACCTGCGCCGCAAGTACTTCACCGCGCCGCTGTTCAACTGGTTCCAGAAAGTCCTGCCGCCGATGTCCGAGACCGAGCGCGACGCCATCGACGCCGGCACCGTGTGGTGGGACGGCGAGCTGTTCAGCGGCCGCCCCGACTGGGACAAGCTGCTGGCCTATCCCAAGGCGCAACTGACTGAAGAAGAACAAGCCTTCATCGACGGCCCTACCGAAGAACTGTGCGCCATGGTCACCGACTGGGAAATCGGCCAGGCCATGGACCTGCCCCCCGCCGCCTGGGAACACATCAAGCAGCATGGCTTTTTTGCCCTGATCATCCCCAAGGAGTTCGGCGGCAAAGGCTTCTCCGCCTATGCCCACTCCCAGGTCGCGATGAAGCTGGCGACCCGCAGCGGCGACCTCGCCTCCACGGTCATGGTCCCCAACTCCCTGGGCCCGGCCGAATTGCTGCTGCACTACGGCACCGATGAACAACGCAACCATTACCTGCCACGCCTGGCCCGTGGCGACGATATCCCGTGCTTTGCCCTGACCGGCCCACTGGCCGGTTCCGATGCTGGCTCCATGCCCGACACCGGGGTGATCTGCAAAGGCGAATGGGAAGGCAAGGAAACCCTCGGCCTGCGCCTGAACTGGGAAAAACGCTACATCACCCTCGGCCCGGTAGCGACCTTGCTCGGCCTGGCTTTCAAGGCCCATGACTCGGATCATCTGCTGGGCGACAAAGAAGACCTCGGTATCAGCCTCGCGCTGATCCCCACCGACACCCCGGGAGTTGAAATTGGCCGCCGCCACCTGCCACTGGGCGCCGCGTTCATGAACGGCCCCAACTCCGGCAAGGATGTTTTCATTCCGCTGGAATTCCTGATCGGTGGCCAGGAAATGCTCGGCAAGGGCTGGATGATGCTGATGAACTGCCTGTCGGTAGGCCGTTCGATTTCCCTGCCTGCCGTCGGAACGGGCGCGGCCAAGTTCACCAGCCTGGTGACCGGCCAGTACGCCCAGGTGCGTGAGCAGTTCAACGTACCGCTGGCGGCCTTTGAAGGCATCCAGGAAGCCCTGGCCCGCATCGGCGGCAACGCGTGGCTGATGGACAGCGCGCGGATGCTCACCGCCAACGCGGTCGACCTGGGGGAGAAACCCTCGGTACTGTCGGCGATCCTCAAGTACCACCTGACCGAACGCGGCCGCGAATGCATCAGCCACGCGATGGACGTGCACGGCGGCAAGGGCATCATCATGGGCCCCAACAACTACCTGGGTCGCAGCTGGCAGGGCGCGCCGATCTTCATCACCGTGGAAGGCGCGAATATCCTCTCGCGCAATCTGATGATCTTCGGCCAGGGCGCAATTCGCTGCCATCCGTTCGTCCTCAAGGAAATGGCCCTGGCCGGTCGCGAAGACCATGACCAGGCGCTGAAGGAATTCGACGGCCTGCTGCTGCAGCACATCGGCTTTGCCGTAGGCAACGCCGCCAGCACCCTGGTGTTGAACCTCGGTTTCGGTCACTTCGAAAAGGCTCCGGGCAACAGCCTGAGCCAGGGCTATTTCCGCGCACTCAACCGTCAGGCCGCGGCGTTTGCGATGCTGGCGGACCTGAGCATGATGCTGCTGGGCGGCGAGTTGAAACGACGCGAACGCCTGTCGGCACGTCTTGGTGATGTGCTGAGCCACATGTACCTGGCATCGGCTGCACTCAAGCGTTATCACGACCTGGATTCGCCAGACCACCTGGAACCGCTGTTCGCCTGGGCCATGGAAGAGAGCCTTGGCCACTCCGAGCGTGCACTGGATGAACTGCTGACCAACTTCCCGAGCAAGGTGTTGGGTTGTCTGTTGCGGGTGATCGTGTTCCCGTTCGGCCGCCGTCATAAAGGCCCGTCCGATGCGCTGGATGCCGAGGTGGCCGCAGTGCTTGGTCGCGCCAAGGGTGACCCGACCCTGGAAGCGGTGCTGGCGGGCTGCTATCGCCCACAGTCCGCAGAAGATCCGGTGGGCGCCCTGCAACACGCCTACGACCTGTTGGCCGACAGCCATCCGTTGCAGAAAAAACTCCACGAAGGCTTCAAGAGCGGCCAGGTCAAACCGACCGCGGGCGAACACGCCATCGATGCC
>NZ_JACARK010000426.1:0-3791 GCF_013386655.1 Pseudomonas sp. K5002
GGCCTGGACGGCCTGGTGTGCTCGGCGCTGGAAGCCCAGGCGCTGAAGACCGCCCACCCGGCGTTGCAACTGGTGACCCCGGGGATTCGCCCGGCGGGCAGCGCCCAGGACGACCAGCGTCGCATCCTGACCCCGCGCCAGGCCCTGGATGCCGGTTCCGATTACCTGGTGATCGGTCGCCCGATCAGCCAGGCGGCCGACCCGGCCAAGGCGCTGGCAGCGGTAGTTGCCGAGATTGCCTGACCTACCCGACCTGAAGTGGGCACGGTAAAAAAATGTGGGAGCGGGCTTGCTCGCGAAGGCGGTGTGACAGTCAATGCATAAGGTGACTGCTCTACCGCCTTCGCGAGCAAGTCGAACCGTCGCACCGCCGCTCCCACATTTGGTTCTGCGGTGTGTCAGCTGACTTTCAGTACCAACTTCCCAAAGTTCTCACCGTTGAACAGTTTCATCAGCGTCTCCGGGAACGTCTCCAGCCCCTCGACTATATCTTCCTTGCTCTTGAGCTTGCCCTGAGCCATCCAGCCGGCCATTTCCTGCCCGGCAGCGGCAAAATTCGCCGCGTGGTCCATCACCACAAACCCTTCCATGCGCGCACGATTGACCAGCAGTGACAGGTAGTTGGCTGGCCCTTTGACAGCTTCCTTGTTGTTGTACTGGCTGATGGCGCCGCAGATCACTACGCGGGCTTTCAATGCCAGGCGGCTGAGCACGGCATCGAGAATGTCCCCGCCGACGTTATCGAAATACACGTCCACACCTTTCGGGCACTCGCGCTTGAGGCCGGCATGCACGTCTTCGTTCTTGTAGTCGATGGCTGCATCAAAACCCAGTTCATCCACCAGGAACCTGCATTTGTCGGCGCCGCCAGCGATGCCTACCACGCGGCAGCCTTTAATCTTGGCAATCTGCCCGGCAATGCTGCCCACCGCGCCTGCCGCGCCGGAGATCACCACGGTCTCGCCGGCCTTGGGCGCGCCGGTGTCCAGCAGGGCGAAGTAAGCGGTCATGCCGGTCATCCCCAGCGCCGACAGATAACGCGGCAACGGCGCCAGTTTCGGATCGACCTTGTAGAAACCCCGCGGCTCACCGAGGAAGTAATCCTGCACACCCAAGGCACCGTTGACGTAGTCGCCCACGGCAAATTTCGGGTTGTTCGACGCGATCACCTTGCCTACGCCCAGGGCGCGCATGACTTCGCCGATACCCACCGGAGGAATGTAGGATTTGCCCTCGTTCATCCAGCCGCGCATGGCCGGGTCCAGGGACAGGTATTCGTTGTGCACCAGCACCTGGCCGTCCTGGGGTGTACCCACCGGCACTTCCTGGTAAGTGAAGGTGTCCCGCGTGGCCGCGCCGACCGGGCGTTTGGCGAGCAGGAATTGGCGGTTGGTCTGGGCAGTCATGGCAGCGACTCTTGAGAAGTGGACCTTGAGTGATAGACCCTTCGGGCTGCACCGGCAAGGCGCGCGGCACCTGCGAATGCCCACCGATCCACTGCAATGATAGTGATGCCGGTGCCGTTATCACTGCGGCTCATGGTTCGCCAACCGGGCTTTTGATAGTGCTGACGCGCCGATGGTGGCTCTGGCTAGACTGGGGTCATCGAGCATCCCCATCGAAGGAACATCCACCATGAGCATGACATTTTCCGGCCAGGTCGCCCTGGTGACCGGTGCGGCCGCCGGCATTGGCCGCGCCACTGCGCTGGCGTTCGCCGCTGAAGGCTTGAAAGTCGTAGTCGCCGACCTGGACGCGGCTGGCGGCGAGGGCACTGTGGCGCTGATTCATCAGGCCGGTGGCGAAGCGGTGTTTGTGCGCTGCAATGTCACCCTCGAAGCGGACGTGCAGCAGTTGATGCAGCAGACCGTGGCCACCTATGGCCGGTTGGACTATGCCTTCAACAACGCCGGGATCGAGGTCGAGAAGGGCAAGCTGGCGGACGGCAGCCTGGATGAGTTCGACGCAATCATGGGCGTCAACGTCAAGGGCGTGTGGCTGTGCATGAAGTATCAACTGCCGTTGCTGCTGGCTCAGGGCGGCGGCGCCATCGTCAACACGGCTTCTGTGGCAGGGCTTGGGGCGGCGCCGAAGATGAGTATCTATGCCGCATCCAAGCACGCGGTGATCGGCCTGACCAAGTCGGCGGCGATCGAGTACGCGAAAAAGAAAATCCGCGTCAACGCGGTATGCCCGGCCGTGATCGACACCGATATGTTCCGCCGTGCCTATGAAGCCGACCCGCGCAAAGCCGAATTTGCCGCCGCCATGCACCCGGTCGGGCGTATCGGCAAGGTCGAGGAGATCGCCAGCGCCGTGCTTTATCTGTGCAGCGACGGTGCTGCCTTCACCACGGGCCAGGCATTGGCGGTGGACGGTGGCGCGACCGCGATTTAGGAAGTGAGGCGGATGCCATTCAGAAAAGCGTTGGAGGCGCTGTGGGGTTTTTCCGCAGGTGGCCAGATGCCTCACCTGAATGTGTTTCACTAGGTAAATAATTCAATTAAATCAATGATTTAATAAATCTTGATCGCGGCTGTCATTGGGCTTCTGTGCTTAACTGGTTTGGGTTAAATGACAACAGTTTAAGTGAGTGGCTCATGGATTTAGGGATCGATCGACAAGCCCTTGTACCGGTAGTGCAGCAAATCGTCAGTGCGCTGGCCGCCTGGATTCGCGAGAGCGGCGCCAGCCCCGGGACGCGGTTGCCCTCGGTGCGGCAACTGGCCCACGAGAACCTGCTCAGTCAGTCCAGCGTCATCGAGGCGTTCGAGCGGATGGTTGCCCAAGGTGTGCTGGCCTCAAGGCAAGGCGCCGGTTTCTGTGTGGCCCAGCCACCCGCCGAGCGTGGTCTTCGCGGTGAAAACCAATGGTATGAGGGCGCCGAGTCGGGGTGGGGCGCCTTCATCGACAATCAACTGGGCGAACTGAAACTGGGATGCGGCTGGCTGCCGGACACCTGGCGCGAGAGCGACGACATCAGCTACGCGATTCGTGAAGTCACCCGCACCGACACCGCGGCCGTCTTCAACTACAGCACGCCGCTGGGGCTGCCGGCCCTGCGTGAACAGCTGCTCAAGCGCCTGGCGCACATCCAGGTGGCAACCCGGGTCGAGCATATCCTCACCACCCACGGCGCGAGCCACGCCCAGGACCTGCTGATCCGCACGCTGCTCAAGGCCGGCGACACCGTGGTGGTGGAAAGCCCGGGGTACGGCAACCTTTACCGCCAACTGGCCTTTCATGGTGTCAAGCTGCTGGAAGTGCCGCGCACCCGTGGCGGCCCGGACATGCCTGCCCTGGAAGCGCTGTTGCGCGGGCATCGGCCCAAGTGCCTGTTCATCAACAGCCTGTATCACAACCCCACCGGCACCAGCCTGTCCCTGGCGGTGGCCGAGCGCTTGCTGCAACTGGCCCATTCCCAGGACTTCTTCATCATCGAGGAAGACGTCTATGGCGACCTGCAACATGCCACCTGCACCCGGTTGTCGGCGTTGCCCCACGAGGACCGGGTGATCTATGTCTCGAGTTTTTCCAAGACCCTCAGCAGCGCCTTGCGGGTGGGGTATCTCACGGCCAGCGGGGCGATCATCGCGCAATTGGCCAGGGTCAAGACCTTGACCGGCATCGGCACCTCGCGGTTTGCAGAGGCGGTGGTGGCGACGTTGCTGGCCAATGGTACCTACCGCAAGTGGGTGCAACGCCTGCGCCGGCGGCTGAGCACGGAAATGGCCATGACCCTGCAGGTGCTGGAAGACGAAGAGTGGGAGGTGTTTGCGGTGCCGGCGGGG
>NZ_JACARK010000427.1:0-3524 GCF_013386655.1 Pseudomonas sp. K5002
AGGGTTTGGCGCCCAGCCGCTATGTGGTCAGCCAGGGCACCGCCATGGGCCGCGCCGGGCGAATCCGCATTGAACACAGCGGCGAGGAAATCTGGGTCGGCGGCGCGGTTGCCGTTTGCATTGAAGGCCGTCTACAGCTCTAGATCAATGCAATTGTTACCAAGCCTGCAATAAACTGTTCCGCACTTGGCGTTTGTGCTCTGCGGTGCACGAGGCATAAGCTTTCGCCCCAAAGATTTTTGGCCTGCCTTTTTTCAGGAGCATCAATGTCCAGCCAGTTCCCCGAAGCCCGTCCACGCCGCCTGCGCCGCTCCCCGGAGTTGCGTGGCCTGTTCCAGGAAAGCGAATTCACCCTCAATGACCTGGTGCTGCCGATCTTCGTTGAAGAAGAAATCGACGACTTCGTGCCGATCACCAGCATGCCCGGGGTGCAGCGCATTCCCGAGTCGAAGCTGGCCGGCGAGATCGAACGCTATGCCAAAGCCGGGATCAAGTCGGTGATGACCTTCGGCGTGTCCCACCACCTGGACGCCTCGGGCAGTGACACCTGGCAAGAGCGTGGCCTGGTGTCGCGCATGTCCTCGATCATCAAGGATGCGGTGCCGGAAATGATCGTGATGTCCGATACCTGTTTCTGCGAATACACCGACCACGGCCATTGCGGCGTGATGCACGGCGCCGAAGTCGACAACGACCGCACCCTGGTCAACCTTGGCAAGCAAGCTGTGGCTGCCGCTCGTGCCGGTGCCGATGTGATCGCGCCGTCTGCCGCGATGGACGGGCAGGTCCAGGCCATTCGCCGGGCCCTGGATGAAGCAGGCTTCAGCCATATCCCGATCATGGCTTATTCCACCAAGTTCGCCTCGGCGCTCTACGGCCCGTTCCGCGAAGCCGGCGGCAGCGCGCTGAAGGGCGATCGCAAGAGCTACCAGATGAACCCGATGAACCGCCGCGAAGCGGTGCGCGAATCGTTGCTGGATGAGCAAGAAGGTGCGGACGCGCTGATGGTCAAGCCGGCCGGCGCGTACCTGGACATCATCCGCGACATCCGCGAAGCCTCGCGTTTGCCGGTGGCGGCGTACCAGGTCAGCGGCGAGTACGCGATGATCAAGTTCGGCGCCCAGGCGGGTGCGATCGATGAAGCCCGCGTAGTGCGGGAAACCCTGGGCTCGATCAAGCGCGCCGGTGCGGACTTGATCTTCACCTACTTCGCGATGGACCTGGCACTCGCCGGGATCTAAGTAACCTGTGGCGAGGGAGCTTGCTCCCGCTGGGGCGCGCAGCGGCCCTGAAGCCTGACTCCGCAATTTCCCCGGAAGACTGTGGCGACGGTATTGGGCCTGCTGCGCAGTCCAGCGGGAGCAAGCTCCCTCGCCACAGAAGGCTGTTCGCGGCTGCTTGCAACTTAGCGCTGGGCAAACGCCAGGTTCAGCCCCAACCCCGCAAACGCCGCTGCAAAACTGCGGCGCAGCCAGTTCTGTACACGTGGCGATTCGATCACCGCGCGGCGGAACACATTGGCCAGCAGGCCATAAATCACAAACACTGCAAACGTCATCGCCATGAATACACTGCTCAGCAACAGCATTTGCAGGGCCGGTGCGCTCGCGCCCGGGGTGACGAATTGCGGCAGGAACGCCAGGAAGAAAATCGTCAGCTTGGGATTCAGAATATTCAGCAACAGGCCTCGCACCATCAGGCTGTGGGCGCTGGAAATCGTCGGTGTGTCGTTCATGGCAAAGGCCGTTCGGTCCCGCCAGGTGGCGTAGGCGAGGTACAGCAAGTAGGCGGCCCCGGCATACTTGAGGGCTTCGAACGCCAGGGCGCTGGTATGCAGCAGGGCGGACAGCCCAAGCACGGAGGCCAACAAGTGCGGAACGATCCCGGCGGTGCAGCCCAGCGCGGCGAACACACTGGCGCGCTTGCCGGCGGTCAGTCCGGTGGACACGGTGAAGATCACGCCGGTGCCGGGAATCAGCACGACGATCAGGCAGGTGATCAGGAAGTTCAGGCTAAGCATGGCATTCAAACTCCTTGTAGGAACGACGGGAGCCCGATCCTTTCACGTTGCGGTTTTTTTGGCGAGTGCGGCAGGTCGGCGAACCCCGGTTAGACTTACCGGTCGATATCTGCCAAGACTGGCCCATTGTCGCCCAAGGAAGCCCCATGCGTTCATCTCGCCTCATCCTGTGCCTTACCACCTTATTGGTACTGGCCGGCTGCTCCAGCCAGCGCACCCAGCAACTGCCGGAGCGCAGCGAAGCCGAGGTGAAAGCGCAGATCGTGCGGCTGATGCCGGCCAGCGTGCCGGATCGTGGCGGCTGGGCCCAGGACATCTATACCGCCTTCAACACGCAGAAAATCTACCCCGGTACGGAGAACATCTGCGCGGTATTGGCCGTGACCGAGCAGGAGTCCACCTATCAGGTCGACCCTCCGGTCCCGAACATGGGCAAGATCGCCCAGGACGAGATCCTGCGGCGCGCCGCTAAAGTCCATGTGCCGGCGGTGCTGGTGCGCACGGCACTGCAACTGCGCTCGCCCACGGGCAAGTCCTACGCGGAGCGCTTGAGTGCTGCGCGTACCGAGCGGGATTTGAGTGGGATCTTTGACGACTTCATCAGCGTCGTGCCCTTGGGCAATACCCTGTTTGGCGGCTTCAACCCGGTGCATACCGCAGGCCCGATGCAGGTCAGCATCGACTTTGCACAAAAGCAGGCACGGGATTATCCCTACACCGTGGATGGCAGCATCCGCCGGGAAGTGTTTACCCGCCGAGGCGGCATGTACTTTGGCATCACCCATCTGCTGGGCTACCCGGTGAATTACGACCAGATGCTGTACCGCTTCGCCGATTTCAATGCCGGTTGGTACGCCAGCCGCAACGCCGCATTCCAGGCAGCGGTCAGCCGAGTCTCGGGCGCCAATCTGGCGTTGGACGGCGACTTGATCAACTACGGCTCGTTCCTGCCAGGCACCACCGAGCTGGCAGTGCGCTCACTGGGCAAGGCGCTGGACATGCGCAACCCGAGCATCCGCAGCCAGCTGGAGCAGGGCGAGCGCCTGGATTTTGAAGACACTACCCTGTACCAGCGGGTGTTCGCCCTGGCCGACAAGGCCGCCGGCAAACCGGTGCCGCGGGCGATCCTGCCGGGCATCGTGCTGAAAAGCCCGAAGATCACCCGCAACCTCACCACGGCCTGGTTTGCCAAGCGCGTGGATGAGCGTTATCAGCGTTGCATGAAGCGTTAGGCTTATCACCGGGGATTTACCGGGCTGATGTTGATGGTCCGGATGGCTGCGGTGGGATACACCTCCAGCCTTGTCCCCAAGGAAGAACCTGACATGACTGCCCATGCCATCCCCGAAGGCTTTACTCCGCTGCGTCGCAGCAGCCCACTCCTGGACCTGCTTGGCCCGGTGTATAGCCGAGGTGAAGGCTTGCAGCTGGAAATCGGCCTGCGCGCCGACAACCGCCACGCCAACGGACGCGGCACCGTGCACGGTGGCGTGCTGGCCACCCT
>NZ_JACARK010000428.1:0-2618 GCF_013386655.1 Pseudomonas sp. K5002
GCGGCGGCCGTGGCCACGCTGCGCCGCAAGGGTTTCAGCGGCCGGTTGTTGTGGATCGACCAGGAACAGGACCCCGCCTACGACCGCACCGCCCTGAGCAAATTCGTCATCTGCGGCGAGATGCCGCCGCAGGAAACACCGCCCTTGCTGGACGAGGCCACCTGCCACGCGTCGCGGATCCACGGCGAAGTGCGCCACCTCGACCCTCAAGCCAAGCGCCTCGAGCTTGCGGACGGTCGCCATTTCGACTACGACGCCGCACTGCTGGCCACCGGCGGCGAAGCCAGGCCGCTGGATATTCCGGGCACCGTACTCAACAACGTGTTCGTGTTGCGCTCCCGGGACGATGCGGCGCGTATCGTCAAGGCGGCTCAACCGGGCTCGTGCGCAGTGATCATCGGCGACAGTTTTATCGGCCTGGAAGCCGCGTCCGCCTTACGCAAGCGCGGGTTGACGGTGCAGGTGGTGGGCCGTCACGAGATTCCGCTGGCGGCCCAACTGGGCAAGCGCATCGGTGCCTCACTGCGCCAATTGCATGAAGCCAACGGCGTGATATTCCACACCGCCAGCGAGCCTGCACGCCTGGAAGGCCACATGGACGTGACGACGGTGGTGCTGAAAAACGGCCACAGATTGGCCGCAGACCTGGTACTGATAGGCGTCGGCGTCACGCCTGCCACGGGGTTTGTCGAGGGGCTGGAAAAAGCCGAGGACCAGTCGCTGAAAGCCGATGCCGGTTTGTCCCTCGCGCCCGGACTATGGGCGGCGGGCGATATGGTGACCTTTCCATGGAACGGCCAACCCGTGCGCATCGAACACTGGCGTGTGGCGCAGCAACTCGGGGTGCTGGCGGCGCGCAATATGCTGGGCGCACAACAGGTGTTTGCCGATGTGCCGTTCTTCTGGACGTATCACTTCGGCAAGACCTTTGAACTGCTGGGCCACCCCCGCCACTGGAATCAGCTCCACGTGGAAGGCGACCTGCAGCGCCACGACTTCATCGCCCTGCTCTGCCAGGGCGACGAAGTGGAAGCGGTAGTTGCCTGTGAACATCAGCGGGCCATGGCGCTGCTCTCGCAACGCCTGAAGCACCCGCTGAAGAAGGCCGAGGTGCTGGAGCTGATCCGCGGGCTTTAGTAGCCCAGGGACAACCCGGTATTGCGCCGAGGGTCGTTGGCCCCATAGAAACGGTTATTGCCGACCGGCTTGCCGTCCAGGGACGGCGCGCCTACCAGGATCGCCGCCAGGTGGTTGGCGTCCTGCGGGCCGGCAAACTTGTGGCCCCAGCCTTCGAGGATTTTCTGGGTGTCGGGGCTCAGGGCAAAGCGCTCGATATTGGTCGCCTCAGGCAGCCATTGCTGGTGGAAACGCGGGGCGTCCACGGCTTCCTGGATGTTCATCTTGTAGTCGATCACGTTGAGGATGGTCAGCAAGGTGGCCGTGATGATACGGCTGCCACCCGGCGTACCCACCACCATCACCGCCTTGCCATCCTTGGTGACGATGGTCGGGCTCATGGACGACAGCGGCGTCTTGCCCGGAGCAATGGCGTTGGCTTCGCCCTGCACCAGGCCGTACATGTTCGGCACGCCGATCTTGGAGGTGAAGTCGTCCATTTCGTCGTTGAGGATCACCCCGGTCTTGCTCGCCATCACGCCCGCGCCGAACCAGTCGTTGAGGGTGTAGGTCACCGAGACCGCGTTGCCCCACTTGTCGACGATGGAGTAGTGGGTGGTGTTATTGCCTTCGTGGGGCGAAACGCCCGGCTTGATGTCCTGGGAGATCCCGGCTTTCTGCGGGTCGATGGCAGCGCGCAGTTTGGCGGCGTAATCCTTGTCCAGTAGGTGCTCGACCGGGTTCTGCACGAAGTCCGGGTCGCCGAGGTAGCTGTTGCGGTCGACGTACGCGTGGCGCATGGCTTCGATCTGGTAGTGCAGGCCCTGGGCCGAGTGATAGCCGAGGTCGGCCATCGGGTAGCCTTCGAGGATGTTCATGATTTCGCAGATGACCACCCCGCCCGAGCTCGGTGGTGGCGCGGACACCACGTGGTAGCCACGGTAGTCGCACTCGATGGGCGCCAGTTCGCGGGTCTTGTATTTGTCCAGGTCGGCCTGGGTGATGATGCCTTTGCCTGATTGGCTGGAATCCACAATCGCCTTGGCTACCCAGCCTTTATAGAAACCATCGGTGCCCTTGGCGGAGATTTCCCGCAGGGTTTTCGCCAGGTCTTTCTGCACCAGCTTCTGGCCCACCAGCATCGGCTCGCCGCCGTGCAGGAAGATGCCGCGCAGGTCTTTGTCTTTCTTGAATTCGTCAGTAGCGGTGTGCAGCAGGTCGACATCGCCCTGCTCCAGGGCAAAACCGTCTTCGGCCAGCTTGATCGCCGGGGCGATGACCTGGGCGCGCTTGAGGGTGCCGTATTTGCTCAGCGCCAGTTCCATGCCCGACACAGTGCCGGGAACGCCGACCGCCAGGTGGCCCTTGGAGCTGAGGTCCGGGACCACGTTGCCGTCCTTGTCCAGGTACATGTCGGCGGTCGCGGCCAGCGGGGCTTTTTCGCGGAAGTCGAGGAAGGTCTTGCGGCCGTCGGCCAGTTGCACGGTCATGAACCCACCGCC
>NZ_JACARK010000429.1:0-5128 GCF_013386655.1 Pseudomonas sp. K5002
GGTGCCGACCATCGGTGGCGCCCTGACCTCCGGCGCGCCGATTTTTGTCGGCGGCGCTTTCGACCAACGCGAGCGGTCGGACTTCTTCGGTACCCGTGGCGACCAGCGCCCCCTGGCCGAGCGCAGCGATGTCTTAAGCTTCCAGACCGAGCCACTGAGCCACGACCTGATCGTCGCAGGCCCGCTGCGCGTAGAGCTATGGATCGACAGCGATGCGCCCGACACCGACTTCACCGCCAAACTGGTCGACGTCTACCCGGACGGCTACGCCATGAACATCACCGACGGCATCCTGCGGGCCCGCTACCGAAACACCTGGGAGCACCCCACCCTGCTGACCCCGGGTGAGCGGGTCAAGGTGGTGATCGACCCCTTCGCCACCTGCAATCTGTTCCAGCGCGGCCACCGGTTGCGCCTCGACATCGCCAGCAGCAACTTCCCGCGCTTTGACGTCAACCCCAACAGCGGTGAAGCACCCGGCCAGGCAGAACATCCCAGGGTGGCGCGCAACACGCTACACCTGAGTACCGATTGCCCGTCACGCCTGATACTGACCGTAGTCGAGGCCTTGAGTAACTAACTACCGCCATTCACACGCCGAGACTGCGCACCCTCAGGGACCATTGACTCCCTGAGGACCGGCCATGCCCGCCCAGCCCCCGAACACATCACCACTTACCCCGGAACAACTGAACGGCTACCTGCTGCAAATCGGTCATCGTCTACAGATTTTCCCCAACGGCCACGCACCGGCAGCGCAGTCTTCTACCGAGTTGCTGGAGGTGCAGGCATTGCACACCGCCCTGGCAGAAGAAAGCCGCTGGAGCCTGCAGAACGCACAAGTGCATTACACCGTCCCCGGCGACTGGGTGATCCAGGGCGAACCCGGCCGGTTGAACCGCACGCGCATCAGCCAGGCATTGCACAAGAAGCTGGCCGCCCTGGAAATCGAACGGCGGCCCAACGGCCATCTACGCAAGAACTGGATACTCGACAGCCACCAGCCGATGCTGGAGGCCGAGGCCAGGCTGAAGGTCAAGGATCGCCTGCTCAGCCCCGCCGACCAGTTGCTGGTGACGAATATCGTCAGCGGCCCCGAGCTGCGCCCGGGTATCCATCGCCTGACGTTTCGCTACCGCCAGCAGACCATCGAGTTCGCCGGGGTGTTCGTCCTCACGCGCAGCCAGACACCGATCACCCACCTGGAGATCGAGGACGGTGATGTATTGCTGTTCACCCCGTCCAGAGGCCTGGAGGCTTTCACCTCGCTCAAGCATCTGGATCGCACGCTGCAGGAGCGCATGAAGCAGTCGGCCTGGCGCCAGGAACTGCTGCAACACTTGCCGCGCCGTTACCAGCACTTGCGCGCGGCGAGTATCTGGCCGCTGGTGCCAGGCCCTATCGACAGCCTCCCGCTGAACGAACACACCTACAACGCCCTGCAGGACAAACAACATCAGGACATCGCGTTTGCCCTTGGCCTGGGCGGCCATCCAGCGCCGACAGACGTCGCCAGAATGACCCTCGAACTGGACCAGGCGCTGCGCTGCTCGCCTTGGGACTTGTCCTCGCGCCTGGAACTGCGCGCGCAACAGTTACTGGAAAAACTGCTCCACGAATCCGCCCCCGACTGGTACCGCAGCGCCAATGAGGCCCAGCGCAAAACCCTCGCCGAGCACCTGCGCACCTATGAACACCTCAGCCTGCAAGTGCTGGCGCTGCTCGGCCCGGCGGCCTCGCCGGAGGCCATGGCGCGCCTGCAATTGCTTGAGCACCTGGACGACGACCTGAATATCCAGGGCCTGATCCCCGAGCAACTGCAGATCAGCACCGAGCGCACCCTGAAGTCAGGCAACTCGTACAACCAGCACAACAACCTGGTGCAACTGGCGGTACGTGGCTTGCACCGTGGCGATGAACACGCCGGTTCCGAGTTTCTCAAGCACACCCAACTGACCTACGCCCAGCAGCCATTGCCGCCCGAGTTCCGGGACGTCACCCCGGCTTACCTCGCCGACCTGCTGGCCAAGGTTCAACCAAGCCTGAGCTTCGCCGAAGAACAAAAGCGCGCCCACAGTTTGCCCGCCGTACAGGAAGCCATGCAGCAGATGCTCGACAGCCGCCTGCACGCGCTGGCCTACAGTGCATCGTTGCAAAACCATATCAGCGCGGACGACTACGCACTGCTGCAAACCCTGAGTGAAGGCCCCTCGCCCACACTCACTGCCTGCTGCCTGTTCCTGCACAAGGCTCCGCTCAAGGACCTGTGGGTGCTGCGCCAGACCGATGCAACGGGCGCGGTCAAACGCTTGCTGCTGTGCACGCCTCACGCGCCACGCGCCGAACAGTTCCAGGCCTTTGGCAGCGAGCGGGAATTGCAGGCGCATATCCTCGGCTGGAGCCAGGAGATAGCGTCCGCTCCCGATTCGCGCAGCATGAAAGACTACCTGCTTGAACAGTTGGTCAGCCGGATCCGGCCCAAATACAGCGCGATGCTTTCCGCTCTGGGTTTTACCCCGGCCAGCCTTGAGTATTTGATGATCAGTTTCGGCGCGCCCTCCACCTATGAGGCCTGCCTGGTGGAAATGAGCACCACGACGCTGGCCATGCAGGCCGATGAATACCTGTATCAGGTGCCCAAGTGGCTGAGCCAGGCATCGGCAGCCGACCGACAGAAACTCGCCGATCTCAAGGAACAGGCACTGGGCGCGGCACAGGCCTACGCCGCAAGCCCGGGTAGCCCACAACAGTTTCCCGACTTCGACAGTTACTTGCACAAGGCGGCAAAAGCCGCCCTCAACCAACTGCTCGGCAACCCGATCCCGGCGGTAGACCCAAACCTCGTGGGCGTGATCACCCCGCGCGAACGCGTCAGCTACACCACGCTGTACCGCAATGGCTACGACGCCAGCCTGGGCTTTATCAACCCCGACGCCAGCACCACCGCGCAGTTCAAGGGACCGCCCGGCGTCGACCTGAGTCGACTCACCGCGCAAACGGTGAGCAACTCGGTCAGAGGCACCTGGATCGGTGATCGCTATGTCGCCGAGGTCGAGAAAACCCTGCTGGACCCGCAAGGCCCCCACTATGCATGGCGCCGCAACATGGCCCTGGAGGTTGCCCAACTGCACATGCACGTCGCCGCGCTTGAGTGCTGCCTGCAAGGCTGCCTGGCAACAGGCGACCTGGCCTGGCTGGAAAAAAGCATCGACAGCCTGGCCGATAACAGCGATGCCGTGCGCAATCGGTATCGGCTCTATCCCCTGCACATCAGCGGGCAAGTGATCGATGGCTGCTACCTGTTCCACCACGCCAACGACCTGCCCCTGCTCTACACCCCGCACGCACCGGATGGCATCGCCTTCAGGCCGCAACGGGAATTCAACGAGCGCCTGAAAAACCTTGAAGGCATGGACACCTACTACATCAGCCGGGTCGCCAGCGTTGAGCGCGCGGCGTTCGAGCCGAGGTTGCATGCGTTGGTGGCCGGCCTGCCGGCACAGCTCAAGGGGCTGTATTCCAAGCCGGTGTTCGACGAAGTGCCTCGCACCGCACTGCCGCTGAAGAACCTGCATTACCACACCTACGACAAAAAGCTGCGTCACCGTATCGACGAAGTCAAAAGCACCACCACCGGGCGCTTGCAGATGATCATGGAGCTGGTCAGCGTGATCGGCGAAATCACCATTGCCGTGCTGACCGCGCCCTTCCCGGCACTGAGCCTGGCCTTGGGCGGCTTGCTGGTGTTCAAGGATTCGATGCTCGCCCTGCATGCCTACAGCCGCAACGACACCGCCGCCGCGCTGGGACACTATCTGGGTGCGCTGCTCAATGCCGGCGGGACGTTGTTGACCGACCTGCGGCCCCTGCTGTTCGCCCCCGTCAAGCTCGCCCGTCCGCCGTTGCGCCATATTGCCCGGGTGACCAAGGACCAACAGGCCATGAGCTTGATCAAGCAACTGCAACCGCAACCCCCATTGCCCCAGGGCATGCAGCCCGTGCTGTTTGCCGGCGACAGCCTGTGGGCCTCGCACACCCCGGACAGCCTGGGGCGATTCCTGTTGTTTCGCTACGACAACACCAGCGGGCAATTGCGCTCCACCGGCAAGCTGGTGAACCAGACGGTGGACGGCCAGTGGCAGCGCTCCGGTGTCATCGGTGGCATGCCTGGCCCTGAAAGACTCGGGCAGCCCTATGAGTTGTCGGAAAAGTTTCGCCGGGACGTATCGGCTGTCATCGCCCCCGAGGACCGGTCGGCGCTGTTCCTGCAAATCGCCTACCTGGATCGAGACCTCAATACCCACAGCATCTGGATCTCGCGTCGGCAACTCGCCCCGGCACTCAAACAGCACCTGGACAATGTCAGGGCCCTGACGGATGACGCCGACGCGTTTTTTGCACGGTTGCCCGCCGTGGTTCCCCGGGCCGAAACCCTGAACCCGGCGCCAGACATTGCCCTGCGTGATTTGCTCAAGCTGCTGATCGATGACGCGCACAACCTGGTGGTAGGCGAGGCACCGTTTTCCACCGCAGCTAAACAGGTGCTGATCGAAAACATGCAATACCTGCGCGAACTGAACGTGACGGTTCTCTATATCGAGCCGCTGTGGCGCGACATTCATCACTTGAAAACCCATTCACGGTTTTCCAGTGGTCTCTCCAAACGGGCCGAGGGCCAGCTCAAATCCATCGACAAGGAAAATTACCGCGACCCCGACGGGTTGCACGGCCACTGGATGCTGGTAAACACCGCGCAACAGCACGGGATTGAGGTTCGGCCGTTGAACGCCTCAAGCTCCTACGACCTGGAAAACACCCTGTGCCTGCTTGATTCACGCCCGGCCCCGATTCGCGCCAACCGGCTGACCAACTTTTACTCCCACACCCTCATCAACGACGACCAGGCGAAAAAACCGGGCGAGCGCTGGATAGCGTTGGTTGATCAAAAACGCATGAGTACCTATCGCGGCACGCCGGGCCTGGCCGACCTGCAAAAGAGCATTGCCCTGCGGGTCGACGACGCCTTCGACCAACCCACCCGAGTCATCGCGGATGTGGCCGGCGGCATTCCCGGCGATGCCCTGGCCAAGGGCGACCTGAAGCTGTCGCTGCACACGGCACGCCAACC
>NZ_JACARK010000043.1:0-13639 GCF_013386655.1 Pseudomonas sp. K5002
CTCCTGCAATACCCGCAGCAACTTGGCTTGCAGGCCCAGGGGCATTTCGGAGATTTCGTCGAGCAGGATGGTGCCGCCGTCAGCCTGTTCGAACTTGCCGGCCTGCGCCGCGATGGCGCCGGTGAACGAGCCCTTCTCATGGCCGAACAAGGTGGCTTCGAGCATGTTGTCGGGAATGGCCGCGCAGTTGATCGCAATGAACGGCTGGCTGGCACGATGGGACTGCTGGTGGATGTAGCGCGCCAGCACTTCCTTGCCGGTACCGGACTCGCCGGAGATCAATACGGTGGAGTCGCTGCGGGCGACACGGGCCGCCAGCTCCAGCAATTGCGCACTGGCCGGTTCGAAGGCAATCGGGCCTTCACCCTCTGCAGCGCCCAGGGTGCCGAGGGCATGCCGGGCGACCAGTTCGATCAAGGCTTTGGGTTCGAAGGGTTTCACCAGGTAATCCGCAGCGCCCTGACGCATGGCGTCGACGGCACGCTCCACGGCGCCGTGGGCGGTCATCAGCAGCACCGGCAGTTGCGGCTGGCGCGCACGCAACAGGCCGAGCAACTGGTGTCCGTCCATGCCCGGCATGTTGACGTCGCTGACCACCAGGCTGAAGGACTCCTGCTCCACCGCGTCCAGGGCTTCTTCGGCAGAACCGACCGCCCGATAGTCATGGCCCGCCAGCAACAGCGTGTCAGCCAATGCTTCACGCAGGGCGCGATCGTCTTCAACCAATAAAACCTTGATAGCCATGACCTTTTACTCCGCGCTGACGGCGCATGAAAACAGCGGCAGCGTGATCAACGCGCACGTGCCACGACCCAACCGGGAATGCAGCTGCAATTCTCCCTGATGTGCACGGGCGACTGCCTTGACCACGGTCAGGCCCAGGCCGGTCCCGTTGGTCTTGGTGGTAAAAAAAGGCTCGCCGAGGCGCTGCAGCACTGCCGGGTCAATCCCGCTGCCGCTGTCGCTGATGCTCAGGCGCAGGGTCTCGCCACGGTTGTACAGGTGCACCTTGAGCCGCGCCCCGGGGCCGCTGGCCTGGGTCGCGTTTTCGATCAGGTTGAGCAGCGCGCCCACCAGGGTGTCGCGGTTGCACAGCAACTCGCCGTAATGGCTGTCGCACTGCCAACGGACTGACGCTTCCTGGATATGAGTGGCGGCCGCCGCTTGCAGGGACTGCATCAAGGCGGCCGGGGTGACGCGATCGGTCAGCGGCAATTCGCCGCGGGCAAACACCAGCATGTCGCGCACCTGATGCTCCAGTTCGTGCAGGCGCTCCTTGAGGCGACCGGCAAAACGCTGGTGGGTGGCGGCGGGCAATTGCTCATCAGTCAAATGACTGGCGTAAATCAGCGCGGCCGACAATGGCGTACGAATCTGGTGGGCCAGGGAAGCGACCATTCGCCCCAAAGACGACAAGCGCTCATGACGGGCCAACTGGTCTTGCAGGTGCCGGGTTTCAGTCAGGTCGTTGAGCAACACCAACTGGCCGGGCTCGGCATCCAGGGAACGCGTGGCGATGGACAGGCGGCGCCCATCCTTGAGGGAAATTTCGTGGCCGTCGTCTTCCCGCGGGGCAAAGCAGCGGGTGATGACCTCACGCCACAGCTCGCCCTCCAGCGGCAGGCCAAGCATGTTGCAGGCCGCCGGGTTGGCTTCGCGCACACGGCCCTGCTCGTCGATGACGATCACGCCACCGGGCAACAGGTCGAGGAGGTTTTGCAGACGGTTGGCCAGTCGCTCTTTCTCGGCCAGCTCTTCCATGCGCTGGGCACTGACCACGGCCAACTCGCCTTTAAGCTCGGAAACCCGGGCTTCCAGCAGGCTGTAGGAGTCAGTCAACTGGCTCGACATCTGGTTGAACAGGGAAAAAGCCTGTTCAAGCCCCAGACGGCTGATCTGCTCTACGGAGGGGGCCGGCCCCTGAGTGTCAGGGACCGAAGATAGTTGGGCGGCGTGGGGCATCATGCTCTCTCGCTTGGCTGACCGTCAGTTAAACGGAACGTTGCGAGTGCTGTAGCAATACCCGTGCCTAAAAAAATAGGCTTAGTTTTCAGTCAGTTGAAAAACAGGCGTCAATCATCCGCCTGTTCATCACCTTCCTTGCGACTCATGCCGTACTTGCGCATCTTCTCCACCAGGGTGGTACGCCGGATGCGCAGGCGCTCGGCGGCACGGGCGACGATACCGTTGGCGTCGTCGAGTGCCTGCTGGATCAGGCCTTGTTCGAGGCTGCCGAGGTAGTCCTTCAAGTCCAGGCCTTCCGGCGGCAGCATGGCGGTGGAGCCGAAGTCCGGCGTGTGGCCGTTGATGGCCACGCGCTCTTCCAGGTCGCTGCGCAGGCTGTCCACCAATTGCTCGTCTTCGTCGTCGACGTAGCGGAATTTCTTCGGCAGCTCGACCACGCCGATCACCCCGTACGGGTGCATGATCGCCATGCGCTCCACCAGGTTGGCCAACTCGCGGACGTTGCCCGGCCAGCCGTGGCGACACAGTGACATGATCGCCGCCGAGTTGAAGCGAATCGAACCACGCTTTTCGTGTTCCATGCGCGAGATCAGCTCGTTCATCAGCAACGGGATGTCTTCGACGCGCTCGCGCAGGGGCGCCATTTCGATCGGGAATACGTTGAGGCGGTAGTACAGGTCTTCGCGGAAGCTGCCGACCTCGATCATGCTTTCGAGGTTCTTGTGGGTGGCCGCGATGATGCGTACGTCGACGCTCTGGGTCTTGTTGCTGCCCACGCGCTCGAAGGTGCGCTCCTGCAATACCCGCAGCAGCTTGACCTGCATCGGCAGCGGCATGTCGCCGATTTCGTCGAGGAACAGGGTGCCGCCGTTGGCCAGTTCAAAACGCCCGGCACGGCTGGTGATCGCCCCGGTAAAGGCACCCTTCTCGTGGCCGAACAGTTCGCTTTCCAGCAGTTCTGCCGGGATCGCCCCGCAGTTGACCGGCACGAACGGCCCGTCACGACGCTTGGAATGGTAGTGCAGGTTGCGTGCGACCACTTCCTTGCCGGTGCCCGACTCGCCAAGGATCAGCACACTGGCGTCGGTGTCGGCCACTTGCTGCATCATCTGGCGCACGTGCTGGATCGCACGACTGGTGCCGACGAGGCTGCGGAACAGGTTGGGTTCGCGGTGACGGCCGCGCTCGCGGGCCTGGTCGTACATCTCGCGGTAGACCTGGGCACGGTGCAGGGAGTCGAGCAATTTGCTGTAGCTGGGGGGCATTTCAAGGGTGGAGAGCACGCGGCGGCGCTGGTCTTCCGGAAGGTCCACGGAAGAAATATCGCCCATCAGCAACACCGGAAGGAACTCATCCCAGGTCGACAGTGTCTTTAACAAGCCCAGAACTGCACCAGGAGCGTTTACCGTCCCGATCAGCACACAAATGACTTCGCGGCTCGACGACAAAGAGCTGACCGCCTGCTGCCAGTCGTGGCTGCCACAGGGTAGATTTTCTTCGCCAAGAAAATTCAGGATCACCGCCAGATCGCGGCGCCGAACGCTATCGTCATCGATCAGCAGAATTTTGGTTTCACGCCACATGCAATAGCAACTTCCCTAGTAAAACTCTAATGCCCTCGAGTTGGGGCAATCTAGATTGCTGTAGGCATTTTCTGCGCTACGGCTTTCTGACGTCTGAAAATAGCACTAGTTAAGTCAAAAAATCGTGCACAGTCAAATTTATGACGCGCGGTGTTCGGATTAACTGAGCCTTCAGCCGAACATATGGTAAACCTTTGACGCATGTTTAGCTCGGTTGAACTGCGACATCTCTTCGAAAATAGCCTGTCGCTCCCCTGTCGTCGCCTCAAGCAACTGCTGGTAGACCGAAAGCAAGTCTTCCAGTTTTGCCCGAATGGCTGCCTCATCCGCCGAATCCTCGTTGAGCGCAGCATCGATCAACGCGCGGCAGCCCAAATCCAGTTCGCCGATCGCCCCCCAGTTGCGTTCAGCCAACGCCTCGGACAGCGCCTCACGGGTCTCGTCGATTTTTTGCAATGCTTGGCTCATGACATCGTCCTCAGGCCTTACGGCCTACTGTACCTCTGTGGCAATACCATCCCAGCCTTCCTTGAGCGTAATCATCAGACCTGCGACCTCATCGATCATCGCAGCGTCATTCTGACGGTTGGCTTCCAGCAGGCGCATGGTCATGAAGGCATACAGGTTATCCAACTGCTGCAGTGCAATCGGGTCCGGAGTCTTCTCGGGGTTCAGGCCGTCACGCAACCCGACGAGGATGTCCACCGCCTTGCCCAGCATCAACCCCTTCTGCGCGATATCACCGCGAGCCATCGCACCCTTGGCCTGCGCCATACGATCCAGTGCGCCTTCCATCAGCAACTGCACCAGGCGGTGCGGGCTGGCTTCGGAGATCTGGGCGTGGGTGTTGACCTTCTGGTATTGGCGAAGGGCTCTCATGGGATTCATGTTTCTACCTCGTGACAGGCGACAGCTAAAAGGGTGGACGCTGATTATTATGTCGACGGCGTTACACAAAACTTTAGCCCGCCTGGCGCTTTGACTCAGCGCCTTCGGCGGGCTTTATCCATCCGCCAATCAGGTGGACTTCGGATTGTTCAGCGAGTTGAGGGTGGTCATGACGCTGTCGCCTTGAGCCTTGAGCTGCGCAACCAGGGAGTCCATCGCGTTGTACTTAACCGTCAGGGAGGCCGTCAGGGCATCAGAGCGCGTGTTCAGGGCGGTCTGTTGGTTGGTCAAGTCCCTGAGATTGTCCTGCAGGGTCGTGGACTTTTGGGCGAACACCCCGGTCTTGCTCAGCGCAAAGTTGGCGGTGGCATTCGTCAGGCTTGCCAACAGCCCTGTGGGGCCAGTGAAGATGCTGTTGATGTCAGAGCCGTTAGTGAGGGCGGCCTTGTCAAACGCCACATCACTGACGCTCAGCGTGCCCGCTGTCTGGTCCGTGGTCACGCCAAACTGCGCCAGGGATGAAAACGTGCCGCTACCGGTCACCGAGTTCATCACATTGCGTATCGACGCCATCATGGTACGCACAGAGCTGTCCCCGGTGAGCGCGCCTGGCGTGACGGAACCGTCGGCATTGGTAGTGACCTGGGTCTCGGCATTCACAGCCTTGACCAACGCCGTGTAAGTGTCCGTGAAACCCTTGACTGCCGACTTAAGAGTGGCGGCGTTAGCAGACACTTTGATCGTCGAAGCGCCGTTAAGGCCGTCGGCAGCTGCCGAAACCCCCGTCAAGGTGATGCTCACACCACTGATTGCGTCGGGCAGGGTATTGCTCGTGGACTCTTGAGGGCTGCCGTCCAGAGTATACACGGCGTTCACCGGTGCCGCGCCCACGACCGTCGCGCCCGTATCCAGGCCCGAGGAGCCCTTGAAGGTGATGTCACTACCTTTACCGGTAGTCGAGGACGTGACCACCAACCGGGAACCGTTGGAGTCGGTCAGGATGTTGGCACTCAAGCCCGAATTGCCGTACTGCGTATTGAGCGAGTCACGCACCTGCTGAAGGGTCCCGCCCGGCGGCACACTGACGCTGTAATCCTTGCCGGATTGGGAGACCGTAAACACCGTCGCCGAAGCCCCGGAATTGACAACCGCCGTCGGCCCACCAGGAATCACTGCCGTGGAGACTTTGGACGCCGTGGCCAAATTGGTAACGTTCAACGTAAAGTTGCCGGCCGCAGCGCCCGGGCCCAGCGTGACCGTCGCGAGCTTGTCGTTCGAAACCGTCGCACTCAGGCCGCTGAAGTTGACGGTCTTGGTCATGTTGTCCAGCGCGCCCCGGAACGCATCCAGGGCCGCCTGGATCTTGCCGATCGAGGTCAGTTGCGCAGTGGATATTTTGGTCTGGCTATCGATCTGCGCTTGCTTGGGTGCGGTTTGCGCCCCCACCAACGACTTCACAAGGCCTTGCACATCGATACCCGTACCCGGGCCGTTGACCGTTAGACCTGCTACGACTGTCATCGTCTTTCTCCTAATCCGGGGCTGATGCTTTATTGACGAATCACGCTCTAGGCAGTTTTCGCAACAAAGTTCATGCCAGTTTAGACCTTGGCGTCAAACAGCAAGCTGCTGGCGTCATGAAGGCTCTGGGCGAGTTTCAGGGCCAATTCCGAAGGAATCTGGCGAATGACCTCACCGCTTTCGGTCGCAATGACCTTGACCACAACCTGGTGGGTGGAGTCATCAATGGAAAAATCCAGTTTGCGCTGGGCAGCCTGGATGAATTCGTTTATGTCGTTGACCGCTTTTTTCAAGTCGGTGTGGCTCGATGGCTGCTGGGCATCTTTCGCGCCAGCAACGGCGTCCACCTTGGGTTTCTGCGGATCGGCACTGACAGGAGCAGGTGCATTCTGTGGCGCTGCCGCAGGGTAAGACAGGTTCAGTTTGACGCTCATGTCCATGACCAATCACCTCATTAGACAAAAGACAAAAGGGCACGTAAACGCGCCCTTCCGTCAGTTACCAAGCGCCGTTATTACTGAAGCAGCTTCAGTACAGCGGATGGCAGTTGGTTCGCCTGGGACAGGATCGCAGTCGAAGCCTGTTGCAGGGTTTGTTGCTTGGTCAACTGAGCGGTTTCAGAAGCGAAGTCAACGTCCTGGATCACGCCACGAGCAGCGGTGGAGTTGTCCGAGATGCTCTGCAGGTTGGCGATGGTGTTGTCGAAACGGTTTTGTACAGCACCGAGGTCAGCACGCTGGGAGTCGATGGTGGACAGTGCCTGGGTCAGCACGTCAACAGCGCTCTGAGCATTGGCAGCGGTGGTCACGTCAGTGTTGCTGACAACGACTTTAGCCGAGTTAACAGCGGTTGCAGTCCCGTCACCGAACACGCCGGGAACGCCGTCGCCAGACAGGGAGTAGCTGGAGCTGGAGTTCAAGGCTACAGCGCCGGTGGCAATCACGTCAGTAGTAGTAGACAGGTTTGCTGCGGTGCCAAACTTGCCATCGCCGCCTTTGGTCTGAACACCGATGGTCGCACCACCAGTGTCAGCTGCGGAGAAGGTGAAGTTCTCACCCGAGTCGGACTTGATCGACAGAGAGCCGGTCGACTGATCGAAGTTAACGCTGATGCCCAGCTTGGCAGCGTTGGAGTTCAGTTGGCCGGCAAGGTCAGCAGCGCTGGTGATGCCGGTGAACGAAACTTTAGGAGCAGTAGTACCGCTACCGACTGTCAGGGTGAACGCTCCGCTTGGAGTGGCCGCCGGGAAGGTAGTAGGCACAGTGAACTTGGCTTCGGTGCTAGCGGTAGCCTGCAGGCCACCGACTGCGCCGTTCAACTGGGCAGCGATATCCTTGGCCGAGGCTTTTGCGGCAATGGTCAGTTCATCAGATACCTGGCCACCACCGGTAACGGTGATTTTGCCGCCTGCAATACCGGCGCCTGGTGTCGGAGCATTGGACAGCAGCTGCTGCGAACCAATGTTGTTAGCCGATACGTTGCCCAGGCTCATGTTGATGGTCTGGTTGGCGTTGGCGCCCACTTGGAAAGCGGTAGTACCGAAAGAACCGTCCAGCAGATTACGACCACCGAAAGTGGTGGTAGAAGCGATACGGGTCAATTCAGAAGTCAGAGCAGCGTACTGAGCCTGGTTCGACTTACGGTCGTCAGCGCTGAGGGAGCCGTTAGCGGACGACAGAGCCAGGGAACGCATGGTCTGCAGAATGTTGGTGGATTGCTGCATCGCGCCTTCAGCAGTTTGCGCGATGGAGTTACCGTCACCGGCGTTCTTGATGGCAACGCCCAGGCCGTTGATCTGGCTGGTCAGACGACCAGCGATTTGCAGGCCGGCCGCATCGTCTTTGGCGCTGTTGATACGCAGGCCGGAGGACAGGCGCTGCATGGAAGTTTGCAGGGCGCTGGAAGCCTTGTTCAGGTTGTTCTGAACGGTCAACGAAGCAAGGTTGGTGTTTACTGTTAATGCCATGACGAAATCCTCGTGGGTGGTGTACTGCGGCTTCCGGCCCTGGCAACCGCCGGGTGTGGCCTAGAGAACCTTCGTAATAGTTATCGTCGTGAAAGCAGGTTGCTTGAGGACTTTTTTGATTTTTTTTACTGGCGCCGTGCCACCCCTTTTAATTCAAGCATTTACGATAGCCCAAACCCCAGCAATTGTTGGCTTTCTGGCGCCAAATAAAAAACGCCCATGATCTTTCGATCATGGGCGTTTTTTTGTGCAGCGCCTTTAAGTCGTCAAGGACGGTGCAAAATCGCCGAGCCCCAGGACAGCCCCACACCAAAACCACTGATGGCGACGCGCTTCCAGGTGGAGTCGAGCATGTGCTTTTCCAGCAGCAGCGGAATGCTTGAGGACACGGTGTTGCCGGTCTCGACCATGTCCTTGATGAACTTGTCCACCGGCGCGTCTTCGAAACGCCGGGCCACGGCGTCGACAATCGCCGCACTGCCCTGGTGGATGCAGAACGCATCGATCTCGTCAGCCTTGAGGTCCGATTCGTTGAGCAGCTCGTGCAAATGCGCCGGCACCTTGAGCAAGGCGAAGTTGAACACCTGGCGGCCGTTCATGAAGAACACGCCATCGCTGACCTTCAAGTGCGGCGCACCGGAACCGTCAGTGCCGAACTTGGACTTGCCCAACTGCCACGGCGCGTCTTCACCCATCCAGGTGGCGGTAGCGGCATCGCCGAACAGCATGGTGGTGTTGCGGTCTTCCGGGTCGACGATCTTCGAGTACGGATCGGCGGTCACCAGCAGGCCATTCTTCAGGCCGGTAGCCTCCATGAAGCCCTTCATCGCATAGATGCCGTAGACGTAGCCCGAGCAGCCCAGGGAAATATCGAAGGCCGCCACGTGCGTCGGCAGGCCCAGCTTGTCCTGGACGATGGCGGCGGTGTGAGGCAAGCCCTCTTCGTCGCCGTTCTGGGTAACGACGATCAGCGCATCGATGGACTCGCGCTTCAAACCGGGGTTGTTGGCAAACAAGGCGTTGACCGCCTCGACGCACAGATCGGAGGTTTCCTGCGCGGCATCCTTGCGCGGCAGGAACGCCGAACCGATCTTGCCAATGATGAATTCTTCATCCTTGGCGAATTTGGCACCCTGGGCGTAGTTATCAATCCCGTCTGCCGGCACGTAACTGGCGATGCTTTTTATGCCAATCATTGTGGCTTCCCAATACTAAATAGCTGGAGAACACCCCGCGAGACACGTCGCCGGGTGCTGACAATAATGGGGATGACCCCGCAAAAAACTCGCCGAAAACCGCCTTTGTACCCTGGCGGCAGGCCCTCGCAGAGACCTGGCGACGACCTATCCTTTTCACACGATACAGTGAAGATGCGCTTTATGACTCACAGGTCACTCAATTTTCTGCGCTTTGTGCGAAACACGGGGACATACAAACGCCAAAAACCACAACGGCCCACCCCGTTTCCAGGGTGAGCCGCCGGTTTGCAGCCGCGGACATCACATTTTGTTGAACAGGCTCAACTGAGAGATTTTCACAAAGGCCAACTGAGAGGCCTGCAGCATGGTTTGCTGAAGCTGCAGGTTGATCGCCGCCTGACCCATGTCGACGTTGCCCAAGGAACTCATGGTGTTGGTATTGGCAGTCCCCAGGCTGGTGTTCTCATCCGTTTGAAGATCCAGGGCATTCTGGCGAGCACCGATGGAGCCGCGCACCTGGTCAATCTGTGAACTGGCGTTGTTCAGGTTGCCGATGGTTTTGGCCACCACATCCTTGAGGTTGTTCTGCGCGACCAGGTTGCCGTCAGCCGGCGTTTCCAGGGCTTTGCGCAATTGGCTCAATGTGTCCAGGGCGTTTTCGTTCTTGTTGCTGACGGCGCTTACCGCAAACTGGTCGCCCGCCCCTGGCGCACCACTGATGTCGAACGTCACGCCGGCCGCGTTGATCGAGGTGGCACCGGCAGCCATGGTGCCGGTCGCGATGGTCTTGCTGTTCGGACTGTAGGGCTGCGCATACACCTCATACGTGGTGCCGCTGGTGAATTTGATCACCGCACCGGTATCAGGGAAGGTGCTGGCGTAGGCCGCCTGATCCGTCACCTGGCCACCGGTCACTTGTGCAGTCGACGCGTTGCCTGGCGAACGCGAAGCACTGAAGGTGTCCGGCTTGGATTGCAGGGTGAACGCCTTGCCCGCCACCAGTGCGTCGGAGTCAGCGCCGGGCGCAACGTCCGCGCCGAGCGTCAGGCTGATATCGAACTTGACGCCGCGCAGGTTGACGCTGGATGCGCCCTCTTTGGTCGCGTCGAAAGTGCCGTTGCCGGGAATCTCCGAGGTAACGTCGTTACCGTCCTTGTCGGTCACGGAATACTGCGTGCTGCTGCTGAAGGTCAGCTTGTAGGGCTGGCCGTCGGTAAAACTCTTGGTGTAGGTGACACCGGAGGTCACCGTGCCCGCCGATACCGCAACCTTGCCGTCATTGACCGCAGGCGGCAACAACGTAGCCTGGGTGCGACCGGTGTTGGTCGAACTTTCCATCATCGACTTACCGGTGTCGCCCCCCGCCATCGACAGATTGTCCGAGATCTGCAAGCTCAGCGGCGTCTCGTCACCCTGATACGTGTAGGTGCCGTCGTTATTGCGGATGTAAGGCGGCGTGTCGGTTTTCGACCCGGAAAACATGTAGTTGCCGTTGGCATCCTTGGAGTTGAGCAAGCCCAGCACCTGGTCCTCAAGCGCGCCCACTTCGCTGGCGATGGATTTACGATCGTCATCGCTCAGGGACTGGTTGGCCGCACGCAGCGCCAGTTCATTACCGCGCTGCAAGGCGGTGTTGATGCTCTTTAACACCGATTCTTCGTTGGTCAGCGAGTTCTGCAGGGTGTTGATGTTGCCGTTGAACTGGCCAAGCATGTCTTTCTGTTGCTGCAATTGCAGCAAGCGCGCGGCGGCGACCGGGTCATCGGAGGCGGTTTGCACCCGGATACCGCTGCTCGCCTGGTCCTGGGCTTTCACCACACCGGAATAGTTCGTCTGGTACTTGCTGGCGCTGGTGTCGAAATACTGCTGTGTAGAAATACGCATCGTCCCAGACTCCTTTAAAGGGCATTAATCAGTGTGCTGAAAGTTTCTTGCGCAGCCTTGATGATCTGCGACGACGCGGTGTAGTACTGCTGGAACTTGATCATGTCACCCGCCTCTTCATCCAGGTTGACCTGGGACACCGAGTTGCTGGCCGCCTTGTTCGCTGCCAACAGCGCACCCGTCGCAGTGGAGTCGGTAGCGGCCTGGCTGGCTTTGGAGCCCACCTGCGACACGAGTCGGGCGTTGGCGCTGACCAGGCTCACACCCGGGCTGCCGTCGCTGGCGCCCACGGTGGCCTTGGTCTGCAAGTCCAGCAATTGCTGGGCGTTGCGGTTGTCGGAGGTGCCCGAAGCGTTGAACGAGAAAGTCGTGCTGTCACCATTGGCAGGCGAGCCGCCGACCGTGGTGTCGAAGTTGAAGCTTTTGCCCGGGATCAACGCACCCGAAGCATCGCGCATCGGTACGTTGATGCTGATCTTGTTGCCCTGGCCCGGGATGATGGTGCCACTGCCGATAGGATTGCCTTGCGCGTCGCTCACCGTATACGACTGGGTGCCGTCGGCGGCCGGCTTGCCAAAGAGCATTTTTACCGGCATGGAGTTTTCGATGCCGGCGCGCAACTGGGCGGTATCAGCGCCGCCATGAATATCCAGCGGCACAGTCAGCTGAGGCGGTGTGAACGTACCGGTGCCGGTGTTGGTCTTGCTTGCGTTCCCCGCCAAGGGGCCCGCGAAGGCGAGCTTGTTGACGTCCTTCAGGTCGACACCGATGCCCGTGGCCCCGTTGGCCGTGGGGCTGACCTTGAAGCTGTCACCGGCAGCCATGGGCCCTTTGCCGTCCAGTGCCAGGGTAAAGCCATCAATCACCGGCGGCGGCGTGGTGGTGGTGTCGAACGAACCCATGGCCTTGCCGTCGGAGCGGACGACGTTGTACTGGTTACCACTGGTAAACGTGACTTTGTAGTCGTAGGTCGTCAGCTGGCTGCTGTCCTTGATCGTGACATTCAGGTTGCCAGACCCCGCGCTGTTGCCGGCGGCCCCTTGGCTGCGCTGGGAAATCGCCGCCGCGCTGTTGATATCGGTGAACAGCGACGAACCGAATTCGCCGTTGAGGTCCAGGCCCTGGCCCAACTGGTTGTTGATCGTGTCTGCCGTGGCAATCGCGATGCGCCCCAGATCATTGATGGCCGGCATCAGCACGTCACTGCGATAGCGCAGCAAGCCACCGATACTGCCGCCGGTGACCACATTGCCAAGGTCAATGGACGAGTCGCCCATCGAGAGCTGGATGGTGTACTGGCTATTGTCGGTGCTACTCGGTACCGCAGAGATATTATTGGATATCCCGCCTTCCACCAGCGACTGCCCCGTACCGGTCGTAATACTGAACTGTCCGTTTTTTTCCGTGGCCGTAACGCCGATCAGCTCGTTGAGCGAGCGCACCGCTTCGTCACGCGAGTCCAGCAGGTTGGCCGGCGCACTGCTGGAAGTCCCCTGGGCCTGGGCAATCTGCTTGTTGAGCGAGGCGATCGAGGACGTCAGCTTGTTGACCTGGTCCGTCATGGTGCTCAACTGACTGTTGATCGTTTGTTTCTGCTGGTTCAACTGGCCGGAAATGGAGTTGAAGCGGTTGCTCAGGGTCTGGGCGCTGGTCAGCAGCAATTGGCGCGCGGACACGTCGCCCGGGGTGGCAGAAGCCGTCTGCGCCGCCGCGAAAAAAGCACTGAGCACCGAAGACATGCCGGTGTTGGAATCCGACAAGGTCTTGTCGATGGCACTGGCCTGGTCCAGGTAGGCGTTGGCATCGCTGTCGAGTGCCGTGCTGTTCTGGTAAGCCGTGGTGAGGAACTGGTTGTACACCCGACGCACGTCCGCCAGGGTCGTACCGGTGCCGATAAATACGCCGCCGTAGGCGTTCGACGCATTCGCGGTCTGAGCGCTCTGTTGACGCGAGTATCCCGGGGTGTTGACGTTGGCGATGTTGTTACTTAAGACCGACAACGATCCCTGGGCGGCATTGAGCCCCGACATCCCGATATTGAGCAAACTCATGATTCAGACCTTATAAATGAGTGGAAGCGCCCGCGGCAGCGTAGTTCTGGTAGCTGTTCATCGTTTTTGCGATCTGCGAAATCTTGCTGGCGTAATCCGGGTCGGTTGCATAACCGGCTTTTTGCAACTCGCGCACAAACTGTTCCGGGTTGTCGGCTGATTTCACAACTTCTTTATAGCGATCATTGCTTTGCAGCAACGTGACCAGGTCATGGAAGCTGTCCTGGTAGGAATTGTAGGAACGGAACTGCGCCGTCTCCTTGACCATCGCGCCATCGCGAAACTCGCTGGTGATCGCCCGGGCCTGTTCGCCCTGCCAACTCTGGCCGGCCTTGATACCGAACAGGTTGTGGCTGCTGGTGCCGTCCTCGGCACGCATCACCGATTTACCCCAACCGGTTTCCAGGGCGGCCTGGGCCACCAGGTAGCGTGGATCGACGCCAATCCTCGCAGCGGCCTGCTTGGCCATCGGCAACATGGTGGCGACAAATTCATCCTGCGAGCTGAAGGCTTTCTTCGCCGGTGCCAGCGGTGGCTGGGCGACGGCGCGGCCGTAAACCTGCATCTGCCCGCGAGGCGGTA
>NZ_JACARK010000430.1:0-1875 GCF_013386655.1 Pseudomonas sp. K5002
CAGGTTGAACTGCTGGAAGATGTAGCCGGTGTGGTCGACCCGGAAACGGTCGCGGGCGCCGGCCGAGAGTTCGGTCAGCTCCTGGCCCAGCAGGCGAATACTGCCGCGGCTGGGCTTTTGCACACCGCCCAGCAGGCCGAGCAGGGTGGTCTTGCCACTGCCGCTGGGGCCCTTGAGGAACAGGGTTTCCCCCGGCTCCAGGCGGAACGTGGGGATGTCCAGCAACTGTGGGTGACCGGGCCAATTGAAGCCCAGGTCAGACAGTTCGATAAGTGCTTGGGTCATAGGGAGGTCAGTGGTCTGGCTCGATTTGGATGATGACACCGATCAACGGTAGGAGCTGGCTTGCCTGCGATGGCATCACCGCGGTGTTTCTGGAGCACCGCGGCGTCTGCATCGCAGGCAAGCCAGCTCCTACAGTGTGGTGTTTACATCAGAATTTCAGGGTGGCTGCTGTGGCCGTCGCTTCCACACCCTGCTGGCCGCTCGGGCCAATGAGTTGTACCTGAATTTTCTGGGTGGCGGGGAAGGTCTTGAACACCTGGGTCAGGTCGAGGTTGCTCAGGGCGGTCGGCGTGGCGCAAGTGAACTGGTAGTGAGCGTGGATTTCGCTGTGGTCGTGGTGATGTTCATGGGCGGCGGCGCCTTTGCCATCGGTGGCGTGGTCGTCATCGTCTTCATCGTGGTCGGCTTCAGGCTTGTCGCCGAACAGCGGGCTGTTCAGTTCCTGGGTGCTGATCACGCAACCGGCGGCCTTGGGCATGCTGAACAGCACCAAGGGTTGCTCCAGTTGCTTGCGGGCGGCGGCGACCTTGGCTTTATCGGCAGGGGTGGTGGCGAGATGTTCGAAGCCCACCAGGTTCATCGCCGGGCTGTCCAGTTCCAGCTCCAGAGCCTGGCCGTCGAGCACCGCATTGAGGCGACCCACGCCGTGTTCGTGGGCACCGAGGCTGCCGTGCTCGTGATCATGGTCGTGCTCGTCGGCAGCCTGGGCGATGGCCAGTGGCAACAGGGCAAACGGCAAAGCGAGCAGCAAACGGCGCATGGTGGAGCTCCCGGACAAAGATGAAAGTTTTGTTATGTGATCTTATAACAATTTTGCGAGGAGTTTGACCGCCTGCTTGGCGTAGCGCAAGACGCGTGGGAGCATGCTCGTCAGAAAAGTGCGGGAGTAAGTGCGATGTTGAGAATTCGTGGAACCGTCGGTGACCTGCCGGTGGACTTGACCCTGGAGCTGGATGACGGCGATTGGGCCCGGCTGGGCGCGCAGTTGCAGGCCAGCAAAACCCCGAGTGCGGAACCGGTAGTGACGCCGGCGGCGGGTAACCTGGACGAGAGCCTGTGGCAGGCCGCCCAGGATTTACTGCGCAAGGCCGGGCAACTCAACGGCCTGGAATTGCTTGATCAGCTGGAAGGCCTGGCCGGCAGCGCCTCGGCGGGCAAGCGCCTGCTGGTGCGCCTGCGCCATAGCGCCAAGGTCAAGGTGGCCAGCGGCGGGGATACGCCGCTGTACAGTTGGATCGAGTAACGATTAGTAAAGCGCGGCGAACAGCTTGCGGCGGTACACGGTGACCAGCGGATGATCGTTGCCGAGCAGTTCGAACACCTGCAACAGCGTCTTGTGGGGCAGGCCTTCGCTGTAGCTGCGGTTGCGGATGAACAGCTTGAGCAAGCCATCCAGCGCGGCGTCGTATTGCTGGCGCGCCAGTTGTTGCACGGCCAGTTGGTACACCGCCTCGTCATCCTGCGGGTTTTGCGCCAGGCGGGCTTTCAGGTCTGCGGCGTCCGGCAGGTCGGCGGCCTGGCGCAGGAAAGTGATCTGCGCCTTGGCGCCGGCCAGTGCGGCCTTGTGATCATCGCTCTTGACGGCGTCGA
>NZ_JACARK010000431.1:0-7830 GCF_013386655.1 Pseudomonas sp. K5002
TGGCCCTGGCCCTGCCACTGGGCCCGGAGCGTGACTTGCTGCTGAGCATCACCTACATCGTGGTGCTGTCTTCGATCCTGTTGCAGGGCTTGAGCATCGGCAAGCTGGTCAAGCATGTGACCAAGGATGAGCCGGCGCCTGCTGCGGCGCCGGAGACTCACTGACCCTTGTTGATCTGCTGCGGATGCCTCGGGTCCGCAGCGGCTTTGCCCGGCAGGCTGCTTTCGCTGCGAATCTGCGCATGGCTGATCAGTGCAAAGATAAAGCTGCCGCCGATGATATTGCCCGCCAGCGTCGGCCCGGCGAACACCAGCCAGAAGTCTTTCCACGGCAGCTCGCCGGCAAATACCAGGTACGACACTTCCGCCGAGCCCACCACGATGTGGGTGAAGTCTCCCAGTGCCATCAGGTAGGTGATCAGGATGATGATCCAGATTTTGGCGCTTTCCATGGAGGGGATCATCCACACCATGGTGGCGATCATCCAGCCCGACACGATGCCCTTGGCGAACATCTGGTAGGCGTCGTTTTCCATGACCTTGCGCCCGATTTCCAGGAAGGCCAGGTCGGTCTTGGTGTCAAAGATCGGCAAGTGCAGCATCACGTACGCCACCAGCAAGGTGCCGCACAGGTTGCCCACCAGCACCACGGCCCATAAACGCAGCAGGCGTGCGAAATTCTTCAGCGTGGGTTTGCTCATCACCGGCAACACCGCGGTCAGGGTGTTTTCGGTGAATAACTGCTGACGGGCGAGGATCACGGCAAGAAAGCCGGCGCAGTAACCAAAACTGGCGATCACCTTGAACTCTTCGCCATCCGGCAGGCGCGAGTTGAGCAAGCCCATGCCCATCAGTGACAGGCCCATGGTCAGGCCGGCGGCCAGCGCCGACCACCACAACGCGGCGACGTTGCGCTCCAGTTCCTGATCGCCTTGAGTGCGGATGATTTCATGCAGAACCGCCGCGCGAGGCGGCTGATTCTTGTCGACGTCGTGCTGCTCTTCCTGCGACAGATTGGGGGTCTTGCCGTCTTCTTGCGTGGCCATGGTGATACCTGAACGGGGGGGCGATGTTCAGGTACGACCTATGGTTGATCAAGAGCGTTCACTGGCCCTGCGCAGGATTACTCGCCGAGGCCTTCCGACTGGAACTGATCCTTCACGTACTTGATCTCGGTACGGCCGTGGGGCGCCGGCAACCCGTCTTCACCCAGGTTCACGAAGACCATTTTTTCCACCGTCAGAATGCTCTTGCGCGTGATCTTGTTGCGCACTTCACAGGTCAGGGTGATGGAGGTGCGACCGAACTCGGTGGCGGTGATGCCCAGTTCGATGATGTCGCCCTGGCGCGAGGCGCTGACGAAGTTGATTTCGGAGATGTACTTGGTCACCACCCGCTGGTTGCCCAACTGGACAATCGCGTAGATGGCCGCTTCTTCGTCGATCCAGCGCAGCAGGCTGCCACCGAACAGGGTGCCGTTGGGGTTGAGGTCTTCGGGTTTTACCCATTTGCGAGTGTGGAAGTTCATGTTCACTCCAAAGCGTGTTGCGAAATGATGGGCAACATCATGGCAGAGGCCGGGCCCAAGCTCTATGAGCCATTGCCTATCAACCCCATGAGCGATCTTCATGCCGCCGACAGAAAGGCTTTAGAAGTCAGGCGCAGGCGGCTATAATCGCCTCCGCTTCAAAACGGTCATCTTCGATTGATACCGTTCTCCCGCCACCTGTCCGAGGGGCGCTGCAGCAGGCTCGACCTGTCAGGCTCGGATGGGGCGTTGTCCGGCCTGGTTAGCCAGCTGGATACTAAACGCACAACGGCGCCCATTCGCACACTACGAATGGAGGCTCTTCATGAGCGCTGTAATCACGCCTGCAGGTTTTACCGACTACAAAGTCGCCGACATGTCCCTCGCTGCCTGGGGCCGTCGCGAAACCTTTATCGCCGAATCCGAAATGCCAGCCCTGATGGGCCTGCGTCGCAAGTACGCCGCTGAGCAGCCGCTCAAGGGCGCGAAGATTCTCGGCTGCATCCACATGACCATTCAGACTGCCGTGCTGATCGAAACCCTGGTTGCCCTGGGTGCCGAAGTACGCTGGTCGTCCTGCAACATTTTCTCGACTCAAGACCAGGCCGCTGCCGCTATCGCTGCTGCCGGTATCGCCGTGTTCGCCTGGAAAGGCGAAACCGAAGAAGAGTACGAGTGGTGCCTGGAGCAAACCATCCTCAAGGATGGCAAGCCATGGGACGCCAACATGATCCTCGACGACGGCGGCGACCTGACCGAGCTGCTGCACAAGAAATACCCGCAGATCCTCGACCGCGTCCACGGCGTGACCGAAGAAACCACCACCGGCGTTCACCGCCTGCTGGACATGCTGGCCAAGGGCGAGCTGAAAATCCCGGCCATCAACGTCAACGACTCGGTGACCAAGAGCAAGAACGACAACAAGTACGGCTGCCGTCACAGCCTGAACGATGCGATCAAGCGCGGCACCGACCACCTGTTGTCCGGCAAGCAAGCGCTGGTGATCGGCTACGGTGACGTGGGCAAGGGTTCGTCCCAGTCCCTGCGTCAGGAAGGCATGATCGTTAAAGTCTCCGAAGTCGACCCGATCTGCGCCATGCAAGCCTGCATGGACGGTTTCGAAGTGGTTTCGCCGTTCATCAACGGCCAGAACGACGGCACCGAAGCCAGCATCGACAAGGCCCTGCTGGGCAAGATCGACCTGATCGTGACCACCACCGGCAACGTGAACGTGTGCGACTCGAACATGCTCAAGGCCCTGAAAAAGCGCGCCGTGGTGTGCAACATCGGTCACTTCGACAACGAAATCGACACCGCTTTCATGCGCAAGAACTGGGCATGGGAAGAAGTGAAGCCACAGGTACACAAGGTTCACCGTACCGGTGCTGGCGATTTCGACCCGCAGAACGATGACTACCTGATCCTGCTGGCCGAAGGCCGTCTGGTGAACCTGGGCAACGCCACTGGCCACCCAAGCCGCATCATGGATGGCTCGTTCGCCAACCAGGTACTGGCGCAGATCTTCCTGTTCGGCCAGAAATACGCCGACCTGTCGCCCGCCCAGAAAGCCGAGCGCCTGACCGTGGAAGTACTGCCGAAGAAACTCGACGAAGAAGTGGCCCTGGAAATGGTCCGCGGCTTCGGCGGCGTAGTGACTCAACTGACCAAGACCCAGGCCGACTACATCGGCGTGACGGTCGAAGGCCCGTTCAAGCCGCACGCTTACCGCTACTGATTTGCCTGCTGCCNNGGCTTGCTCGCGAAGGCGGTGTGTCAGTCGACTTATCTACTACTGACATACCGCCTTCGCGAGCAAGCCCGCTCCCACATTGACGGTGTGCACCTTCTGGCTTTATGAGTTTCCATAGGTATGACCATGTCCCAAGACCGTCGCTACAGCTTCGAGTTCTTCCCGACCAAGACCGATGCTGGGCATGAAAAACTGATGGCAACTGCCAAGCAGTTGGCCAGCTACCACCCCGATTTCTTCTCCTGCACCTACGGTGCCGGTGGCTCCACCCGCGATCGCACGATCAACACCGTGCTGCAGCTGGAAAGCCAAGTCAAAGTACCTGCAGCTCCGCATTTGTCCTGCGTGGGCGACAGCAAGGCCGACCTGCGCAGCCTGCTGACCCAATACAAGCAAGCCGGCATCAAGCGCATCGTCGCCCTGCGCGGTGACCTGCCGTCCGGGATGGGCATGGCCAGCGGCGAGCTGCGCTACGCCAATGACCTGGTGAGCTTCATTCGCGAAGAAACCGGCGATCACTTCCACATCGAAGTGGCCGCTTATCCGGAGATGCACCCCCAGGCGCGCAATTTCGAAGACGATCTGCAGAATTTCGTGCGCAAGGCCAACGCCGGCGCCAACAGCGCGATCACCCAGTACTTCTTCAACGCAGAGAGCTACTTCTACTTCGTTGAGCGTGTACAAGCGATGGGCGTGAACATCCCGATCGTGCCGGGCATCATGCCGATCACCAACTACAGCAAACTGGCGCGCTTCTCTGACGCCTGCGGCGCGGAAATCCCACGCTGGATTCGTAAACAACTGGAAGCCTACGGCGACGACGTCAAGAGCATCCAGGCGTTCGGCGAACAGGTCATCAGCGAAATGTGTGAACAATTGTTGCAAGGTGACGCGCCAGGGTTGCACTTCTATACCCTGAACCAGGCTGAGCCAAGCCTCGCTGTCTGGAACAACCTGAAGCTGCCACGCTAAGGTCTGTTCCGAAATGCAAAGGCCCTCATAATGAGGGCCTTTGCCGTTCTAAACGCCCACGGAATTCTGCAGTCCATGAATACAACCGCCCCGACGTCCCGCCCGCAACTGGTCTACCTGGTGTTCGGCGCAGAGACTTACCATCAGGAAGCGGTATTCAGCATCGCCAGCGCCCTGTCGTTCCTGCGGGACGAGCCGGACACAGGCATCGACATCCAGGTCTTCACCGACAACCCCGAGCCCTACCGCCTGCTGCCGGTACGGGTACGCCCGCTGGACGAAGCCACGCGCAAACGCTGGAGCGAGCCTCACGGCTATCACTTTCGCACCAAGCACGTGGTGCTGCGGCAAGTGTTGCAAGAATCCGAAGTGGCGCTGCTGATCGACACCGATACGTTTTTCCATCATTCGCCCCTGGCGCTGTTTGAACGCGTGCAGCCGGGCACCCTGCTGTGCAACGCCTTCTACACCAAGTACGGCGACAACCACGAAAGCATTCTGTACAGCGCCCTGTACCAGCGCCTGCTGGACATGGGCGTGGCCGACGATGACATGATGACCCTCAATTCAGGGGTCATGGGCCTGACGCAGCAGGACGCGCACATCCTCGACCGCTCGATCGAGTTGATGGACGAACTGTTTCCCCATGCCCAGGGCGCCTACACCCTGGAAGAGTTCTGCCTGTCCATTGCCGCCTATCGCACCCTCAACGTGCGCGAATGCCCGGACCTGATCCACCATTACTGGAGCCGCAAGCAGCTGTTCCGGGCCAAGGTCAAGGCGTGGATCGCCAAGCATGGGGCAAACCCCACCAGCGCCACGGCCCTGAATGACACGCGCCAGGTTTCCGCCCACCTGCCCCGCCCGCCTCGTCTGCAACGCTTGATGTACAAGCTGATCACCCTGGCACTGCCCAAGCACCAGCAGCAGTTCATCCGGGAAATCCTCTACGGCTGCTACGAACATGAAAACGAGTTCGACCAGGCGTGTGGCCCGGTTTGGTGGGACAAGGCCCGACAAAACCAGGAAGAGCGCCAGGGTCGACCGGTGGATGCCCATCTGCTGGAGCACTGGTTTGACAATCCCGTGGTGCGGCTGATTCTCGGCGAGCGGCGCGAGGCGATCTACGAACACCTGATCAAATCTCCGGGCAAGTAAACCTGGCGGGCGCCCGCAGATCACTGTGCCAGAGCTTCTCTTTAGCCCGATACAGTCGTAATCTCAGGGTATGCCTGTCACTTTCCGGTTATTGACTGCTGTTCTTTTCGCTTGCCTGAGCCTCGGTGCCCATGGCGAGAAACTGCGCATTGTCACCGAGCCCTGGGCGCCTTACGTCTACGACGACAACGGCACCATGCGCGGGCTCGACTACGAGACCACGGTGATCGTGTTCCAGCGCCTGGGCATCGATGTGGATTGGCAATTCCTGCCCTGGAAGCGCTGCCTGGCGATGCTCGACCAGGGCCAGGCCGACGGCGCACTGGATATTTTCCATAGCCATGAACGCGACGCGGTGCTGCTGTACCCCAGCGAGCCGCTGTCCGAGGTGGAGTTCGTGCTGTTCTACGCCAATCAGCGCCCACACCCGTTCCAGACCTTCGACGACCTGCGCGGCCTGACCATCGGCACCTCGCCAGGCTACCTCTATGGCGCCGAATTCAGCGAGTCCACCCTCTTCAAGCAGGAGCCGGCCGCCAGCCATGAGGCCAACTTCGGCAAACTGGCCCTTGGCCGGATCGACCTGGTGATCACGGACCGTCGGGTTGGCCAGCATGTACTCAAGGCCCTTGGACTTGAGGACCAGGTCACCCAGGCACCCCAGGTAGTCAGCAGCCAGCCACAGTTCCTGGCCGTGCGCCGCGGTGCCGGCATGGATTTGCTGGTGCAACGCTTCGCCGCCGAACTCAAACGCTTCAAGCAAGAGCCTGCCTACGCGGCCTTGAGCGCCAAATATGCCGGCAGCAGCCCGCAAACCAGCGCATCAGCCCTGCCCGTACGCACCGTTGAGCAGCAGGAAAGCAGCGCAGAGTGATTGCTCTGTTATACTCCGGCCTTTCCGCCAGGCTTACGCCCGGACGCTTCGGTCTTGCAAAAGGCACCCGACCCCGCTACAGCGCAGCTTTCAAGCCCGCGCGAGCCGTCTGAGTGCCCGCCAGCCCCAGCAGGACCGGACGGGATTGCGTTCATCTAAACGCCATTCACGCCAGGCAAGACTATCCCTCTGGGCCAAGCCCTAACTAAAACAGGATTACTCATGTCCTTTGCTTCCCTCGGTCTCTCCGAGGCTTTAGTCCGCGCCATCGAGGCAGCGGGCTATACCGAGCCTACTCCGGTGCAACAGCGGGCCATTCCCGCCGTGTTGCAAGGCCGCGACCTGATGGTTGCGGCTCAGACAGGTACTGGTAAAACCGGCGGCTTCGCCCTTCCGATCCTGGAGCGGTTGTTCCCCAACGGTCACCCGGACAAATCCCAGCGTCATGGCCCGCGCCAACCGCGCGTACTGGTCCTGACCCCTACCCGCGAACTCGCCGCCCAAGTGCATGACAGCTTCAAGCTGTATGCCCGCGACTTGAAGTTCGTCAGCGCCTGCATCTTCGGCGGCGTCGGCATGAACCCACAGGTTCAGGCCATGTCCCGCGGTGTCGACGTACTGGTTGCGTGCCCGGGTCGTTTACTCGACCTGTGCGGCCAAGGCAGCGTCGATTTGTCCCACGTGGAAATCCTCGTGCTGGACGAAGCCGACCGCATGCTCGACATGGGCTTTGTCCATGACGTGAAAAAGGTCCTCGCGCGCCTGCCGGCCAAACGCCAGAACCTGCTGTTCTCGGCCACGTTCTCCAACGACATCACCGCGTTGGCGGGCAAGTTGTTGCACAACCCCGAGCGCATTGAAGTCACGCCGCCGAACACCACGGTCGAGCGTATCGAGCAGCGCGTATTCCGCCTGCCGGCCGCCCACAAGCGTTCGCTGCTGGCCCACCTGATCACCGCCGGCGCGTGGGAACAGGTGCTGGTGTTCACCCGCACCAAGCACGGCGCCAACCGCCTGGCCGAGTACCTGGACAAGCACGGCCTCACCGCCGTCGCGATCCACGGCAACAAGAGCCAGAATGCCCGCACCAAAGCCCTGGCCGACTTCAAGGCCGGTGAAGTGCGCATCCTGGTCGCCACCGACATCGCCGCTCGCGGCCTGGACATCGACCAACTGCCCCACGTGGTCAATTTCGAGCTGCCAAACGTCGACGAAGACTACGTGCACCGTATCGGCCGTACTGGCCGGGCCGGTCGTTCGGGCGAGGCCATTTCCCTGGTCGCACCGGACGAAGAAAAGCTGCTGAAAAGCATCGAGCGCATGACCAAGCAGAAAATCGCCGACGGCGACCTGATGGGCTTCGACTCCAGCGCCGTTGAGGCCGAGAAGCCTGAAGTGCGCGAACGTCCGGACGTGCGCAACCCGCGCAACAACCCACGCGGTCCGAAGGGCGATGGCCCGAACGGCGGCGGCGGTGGTGGCGGTCGTAAAGACAAGGGCAAGGACAAGGGCGGCAAGGACAAGGCTGCGACCAATGGCCGTGGCGAAC
>NZ_JACARK010000432.1:0-4444 GCF_013386655.1 Pseudomonas sp. K5002
CGACGATCAGCTGGTTGCAGATCTGGCTCAGGCTGTTCAGCACGTCGAGCTTGGTGGACACCTTGGAGCCGGCAACGATGGCGGCCATCGGTTGGGCCGGAGCGCCGAGGGCCTTGCCCAGTGCGTCCAGTTCAGCCGCCAGCAACGGGCCAGCTGCGGCAACTTTGGCAAACTTGGCCACGCCGTGGGTCGAACCCTCGGCACGGTGCGCGGTGCCGAAGGCGTCCATCACGAACACGTCGCACAGGGCAGCGTATTGCTGGGCCAGTTCGTCGCTGTTCTTTTTCTCGCCCTTGTTGAAGCGCACGTTTTCGAACAGCACGATGTCGCCAGCCTTCACGTCCACACCGTTCAGGTAGTCGGCAACCAGCGGCACGTCGCGGCCCAGGGCCTTGCTCAAATATTCAGCTACAGGCTTGAGGCTGTTTTCTGCCGAGAATTCACCTTCGGTCGGACGACCCAAGTGGGAGCAGACCATCACGGCCGCACCTTTTTCCAGGGCCAGCTTGATGGTCGGCAGCGAGGCCAGGATTCGCGCATCGCTGGTGACAACACCGTCCTTGACTGGGACGTTGAGGTCTTCGCGGATCAGTACGCGCTTACCTTGCAGATCGAGGTCGGTCATCTTCAACACGGTCATGGGGGGCAATTCCTGAGAGCTAAAGTTGTGGAGAGGCTGTTTGCAGATAGTGTTCTGCAACGTCCAGCATTCGGTTGGCAAAACCCCATTCGTTGTCGAACCAAGCCAGGATGTTCACCAGCCGTGGGCCGGAAACGCGGGTCTGGCTGGCATCGACGATGGCCGAATGCGGGTCGTGGTTGAAATCACAGCTGGCGTGCGGCAACTCGGTGTAGGCCAACAGGCCTTTGAGCGGGCCGCTGGTGGCGGCGTCGCGCAGGATCCGGTTGACTTCGCCGGCATCGGTGTCGCTGACGGTTTGCATGGTGATGTCCAGGCAAGACACATTCACCGTCGGTACCCGTACGGCTTTGGCCTGGATTCGCCCGGCAAGTTCCGGCAACAGTCGCTCGATACCGCGCGCCAGGCCGGTGGACACCGGAATCACCGACTGAAACGCCGAACGCGTACGGCGCAGGTCTTCATGGTGGTAAGCGTCAATCACCGGCTGATCGTTCATTGCCGAGTGAATGGTGGTGATCGACACGTATTCCAGGCCAATCGCCTGGTCCAGCAGGCGCAACAGCGGCACGCCGCAGTTGGTGGTGCAGGAGGCGTTGGACACCAGCAATTCGGCACCGGTCAGGCAATCCTGGTTCACGCCGTAGACGATGGTGGCGTCGACATCCGCCTCGCTGGCCATCGGCTGGGAGAACAGGACCCGTGGTGCGCCGGCGTCGAGAAACCGCTGGCCGTCGGCACGGGTGTGATAGGCACCGGAGCATTCCAGCACCAGGTCGACGTCCAGCGCCGCCCAGTCGATGCCCTCAGGGGTGGCACTGCGCAGGACCTTCACGCAGTTGCCATTAATATGCAGACAATCGTCCTCGACCCGCACTTCGCCGGGGAACCGGCCGTGGGTGGAGTCAAAGCGTGTCAGGTATTCGATGCTGGCCATGTCCGCCAGATCGTTGATCGCGACAATTTCAAACCCGGCCGCCGGCCCTCGCTCGAACAGAGCACGCAAGACGCAACGACCAATCCGGCCGTAGCCGTTGAGTGCAACTTTGTAGGGACGCGGTTGAGGCATGGGGTTCTCGCATTGTGGGCGACACAAACCTTTGCAGAAACTCGCTTGTGTGGCGAGGGAGCTTGCTCCCGCTGGAGTGCGAAGCACTCCCAGACCGGCTGACGAGGTGTATCTGACACATCTCGATCGCACGGCTTGGGGCCGCTTCGCAGCCCAGCGGGAGCAAGCTCCCTCGCCACAACAAGCTCGCTCCTACAAGGGGACGCGCTTTAGTCTTCCAGCAGCTCTTCAGCCTGACCCAGGATGTTTTCCAGGGTGAAACCGAACTCTTCGAACAACGCTGGCGCCGGCGCCGACTCACCGTAGGTGGTCATGCCGATCACGCGACCTTCCAGGCCCACGTACTTGTACCAGTAGTCGGCGTGAGCCGCTTCGATGGCGATACGTGCGCTGACCTGCAACGGCAACACCGATTGCTTGTAGTCGGCGTCCTGGGCTTCGAAGACACTGGTGCACGGCATGGAAACCACACGCACGTTGCGACCGGCGGCAGTCAGCTTGTCGTACGCCTGAACCGCCAGGCCCACTTCCGAACCGGTGGAGATCAGGATCAGCTCCGGCTCGCCGATGCAGTCTTTCAGCACGTAGCCACCACGGCTGATGCCTTCGATCTGCGCCGCGTCGCGGGTTTGGTGCTGCAGGTTCTGACGGGAGAAGATCAGCGCCGAAGGGCCGTCCTTGCGCTCGATTGCGTGCTTCCAGGCCACAGCCGATTCGACCGCGTCCGATGGGCGCCAGGTGTCCAGGTTCGGCGTGGTGCGCAAGCTGGTCAATTGCTCGACCGGCTGGTGCGTCGGGCCGTCTTCGCCCAGGCCGATGGAGTCGTGGGTGTAGACGAAGATCACACGCTTCTTCATCAACGACGCCATGCGTACGGCGTTGCGGGCGTATTCCATGAACATCAGGAAGGTCGCGCCGTAAGGCACCAGGCCGCCGTGCAGGGCAACGCCGTTCATGATGGCGCTCATGCCGAACTCGCGCACGCCGTAGTACATGTAGTTGCCGCTGGCGTCTTCCGCCGAGACACCTTTGCAACCTTTCCACAGGGTCAGGTTGGAACCGGCCAGGTCAGCCGAACCGCCGAGGAACTCAGGCAGCAGCGGGCCGAACGCGTTCAGGGTGTTCTGGCTGGCTTTACGGCTGGCGATGGTTTCGCCCTTGGCCGCCACTTCGGCGATGTAGGCCGAGGCCTTTTCAGCGAAGTCGGCAGGCAGGTCACCGGCCAGGCGGCGAACCAGTTCGTTGGCCAACTCAGGGAATTCGGCGGAGTAGGCCGCGAAACGCTGGTCCCACTCGGCTTCGACCGCCAGGCCGGCCTCCTTGGCGTTCCACTCGGCGTAGATGTCAGCCGGGATTTCGAACGGGCCGTGGTTCCACTTCAGCGCAGCGCGGGTCAGGGCGATTTCCGCGTCACCCAGTGGGGCGCCGTGGCAGTCTTCCTTGCCTTGCTTGTTCGGCGAACCGAAGCCGATGGTGGTCTTGCAGCAGATCAGGGTTGGCTGCTCGCTTTTGCGGGCCGTCTCGATCGCAATCTTGATTTCTTCCGGGTCATGACCGTCGACATTGCGGATCACCTGCCAGTTGTAGGCTTCGAAACGCTTTGGCGTGTCGTCGGTGAACCAGCCTTCGACTTCGCCGTCGATGGAGATGCCGTTGTCATCGTAGAAGGCGATCAGCTTGCCCAGGCCCAGGGTACCGGCCAGGGAGGCGACTTCGTGGGAAATGCCTTCCATCATGCAGCCATCACCGAGGAACACGTAAGTGTGGTGGTCGACAACGTTGTGGTTCGGGCGGTTGAACTGCGCGCTCAGGACTTTTTCAGCGAGGGCAAAACCCACGGCGTTGGCCAGGCCCTGGCCCAGTGGACCGGTGGTGGTCTCAACGCCAGGGGTGTAGCCGTATTCCGGGTGGCCCGGGGTGCGGCTGTGGATCTGGCGGAAGTTTTTCAGGTCGTCGATGGTGACGTCGTAGCCGGTCAGGTGCAGCAACGAGTAGATCAGCATCGAGCCGTGGCCGTTGGACAGGATGAACCGGTCACGGTCGGCGAACGACGGGTTGCTCGGGTTGTGTTTCAGGTAGTCACGCCAAAGTACCTCGGCGATATCCGCCATGCCCATCGGGGCACCGGGATGGCCGCTGTTGGCTTTTTGCACGGCATCCATGCTGAGGGCACGAATGGCGTTGGCACGCTCACGACGGCTGGGCATCGCTGATCTCCTGGAGGTTGAATAAAAGAAACGGAAAAAAGGATCGGCATTTTCCCTCAGCCACGGCCCTCGGGGCAATGACAGATAGTCACTTGGGGGTGTTTTTCCTGCGGATTGACTGGAGAAACCGCCCCCCGCCTCGTCCATGGGTTATAGCGGCTGCTTATAACCACCGATTATCGACCAATATCAAAACTTTTTGATATTGCCCTTGCGGGGTTTTCCCACCGTCACTAGACTGCTGGCCTTATGAACCTGAGCGCACCTTCCATTCGACCCGACGACAGCGACGAGCTGGCAGCCCTGTGCAAGGCCGGTGGCGATCCGTTGCGCCTGAATGTGTTGCGCGCGCTGACCAACGATTCGTTCGGGGTGCTGGAGCTGGCGCAGATCTTCGCCATCGGCCAATCCGGCATGAGCCACCACTTGAAGGTACTGGCCCAGGCCGACCTGGTGGCGACCCGCCGCGAGGGCAATGCGATTTTTTACCGTCGCGCCCTGCCCCACACCGAGCAACTGGGCGGCAAG
>NZ_JACARK010000433.1:0-1021 GCF_013386655.1 Pseudomonas sp. K5002
CGACGCTTCGGCCTCACGGCGAGCGCGCTCGGCGGTCAGGGAGATGAACACGCCGGGGGCCATGCTCGCGTGGGCAATTGCCTGTTCCAGGACCTGCACCGGGTCGCTGCGACCGCTGGCGAAATCCTCGGCCATTGAAGTGGCGTCTGACATGGGAACGACCTTTAAAAAATGTATATATTAATAAAATGTACATTTTACAAAGGCAGCTTTCGTGCCAGTCTTGTGGACAGCTCGGTTGCCACACCTGGCACTTTGGAGCAGATCCACGGGCTAGATGGGTTTCAGGCATTAAAAGAAATATCGGCTGGTGTTTAAGGCTCGCCAGGAATGAAATAATGTATCTTTTATTAATAAATACATTTTGGTGCAGAAAAGTAACATCAACCCTCTGAAGGCCCCAAAAAAGTGCCACCGACGTGGCGCAGAGTGACAGGCGCAACTATGAGAGAATCCCCGGCCACCGACCCGTTTGCTCCAGAGAGCCCGATGAAAGCAGTGTCAGCCTCGGCTTCCCGTTACGCGATGATTCACCAGGTTCTGCGCGACGCCATCACCCACGGCACCGCCCGCCATGGCCTGGTGTTGCTGGAAGCGCCGCTGGCCGAATTGTTCGGCACCAGCCGGGTGCCGGTGCGCAAGGCGCTGAACCTGTTGCATGACGAAGGACTGATCTGCCGCTTTGATGGCCGGGGTTACCTGATCAACCCCGACGGCCTGGAGATGGAGCCGCTGCGCTTGCCCCTGAGCCATGCGCACCTGGGCCTCAACGGTGAAGATGAATTGGTGGACACCCGGCCACTGGGGGAGCGCATCGTCGAGGAAATCGGCGCAGCGCTCTCGACCTGTATCGCCTTCGGGCATTATCGCCTCGATGAACAGGCCGCCGCCGAGCACTACAACGTCAGCCGCGCGGTGGTGCGTGAAGCGCTGATGCGCCTGCGGGACCGTGGCCTGGTGGAAAAGGAACCCTATTCCCAATGGCTGGCCGGGCCACTGACCGCCCGGGAAGTCACCGAAG
>NZ_JACARK010000434.1:0-7431 GCF_013386655.1 Pseudomonas sp. K5002
GCCAGCGGCGAGCCGGCCGACAGCTACAGCGAACTCGGCCTGACCGCCAAATTGCGCGTGTCGAAAACCGTGCTCAAGCTCGGCACCCTGCAACCGCTGTTGCCGGTGGCCGCCTATAACGACACGCGGCTGTTGCCGTCGACCTACAACGGTGAACTGGTGACCTCCCAGGACATCGACGGCCTGACGTTGAACGTCGGCCGCCTGGAAAAGCAGAACCTGCGGGACTCCTCCAACAACGAATCCATGAGCTACGGCGGCGTCAACAGCAGCCACCTGGACCTTGCCGGCGGCACCTACGCGATCAACCCGCACCTGGCCGCGACCTATTACTACGCGCAGATGCAGGACATCTACCGCCAGAATTTCATCGGCCTGGTGCATGACCTGCCGCTGGCCCAAGGCGTGAACCTGCGCACCGACCTGCGCTACTTCGACACCCGCGAGCAAGGCAGCACGCTATTGCGCAGCCCTACCCGCGTGGACGGCGGGCGGATCGACAACCGCTTTTTCAACGGCATGTTCAGTTTGTCGGTGGGCGCACACAAATTCGGCCTGGGCTTTCAGAGCCTTTCCGGCGACGGCGACTTTGCCTTCCCGGGGCAAGATCCGTATTCGGTCAACCTGGTGACCATCAATATCTTCACCAAGGCCAACACCGATGCCTGGCAGGCGCGCTACGACTACAACTTCGCCGCCCTCGGCCTACCGGGCCTGACCTTCATGACCCGCTACGTCGACGGCAGCCACGCGCAAACCGCCACGGTGCGCAACGGCCGCGAATGGGAGCGCGACACCGACCTGGTCTACACCGTGCAGAGCGGCCCGCTGAAGAACGTCAACGTGCGCCTGCGCAATGCGACCCTGCGCTCAAGCAACGGCCTGACCAGCGACATCGACGAAAGCCGGGTGATCATCGGCTACACCGTAGCCCTGTGGTAACGCCGGGCGCCTCAACGCAACCCCGATTGACGCTGGCGGTATTCCCCCGGCGTCATCTGCGCGTAGCGCTGGAAGAACCGGCTGAAATACGCCGGGTCCTTGAACCCCAACTGGTAGCAGATTTCATTCGCCGAACTGCCGGTGAACAGCAGCAGGCGCCGGGCCTCCTGCATCAGCCGCTCCAGAATCAGGCGCTTGGACGGCAGGTCGGCGATGCGTCGGCACACCTCGTTGAGCCGCGCTTCAGTGACGCCGATACCGTCGGCGTAGCGCGACAGCGGCCAGTGTTGCAGGTAGTGGTCTTCGATCAGTTCGTTGAAGCGGTGAAAGATCCGCAGGTCTTCGTGCCGTGCAGGCCGGGCTTCCAGGGAATTGGCGCAGAGCCGCAGCAGGCTGATCATGATCAGCCGTGTCAGGCTGTCCAGGGCCGAACCGCGTCCGCTGGCCTGGGCGTTGATCTCGCTGCACAGCTCATCAAACAGGAATTCCAGGCGGCGCACCTCGGGCTGAAACTCCGGTGCCAGCCGCGCCAACGCCACGCAGGCCGCCGGCAATTGTGCGCCGGGGGCCAGGCTGGGGTCGGCGTCAATCAAGGCCCACACCAGTTGCTGGCGCACGGTCAGCACATGGCCGTCGGCGTCGGCTTCGGTGACGAAGGAATGCGCCACCGTCGGCGGCGTGAGGAAAAACATCGGCCCGGATTCGAGGTACTGCTGGTCGTCCAGGTAGACCCGCACCGCTCCGGTCTTGACGTAATGCACCTGGAAAAACCGGTCATGGCGATGCACCGGCATGTTGCGGCCAAAAAATCCCGCCAGGTTGCCGAGCCGGTCGTAGTGCACCTCGGCATCGCTGTAACGCTGGTCGTAGACCTGCCCGATGTTGATGTTGGGGATCGGCTGACGATCGCTCATCACTGCATTCTCTTTGTTGTTTTGACTGCCCTGAAATATTGCCACGCTTGACGATAGTTAACATCTTAATTATAACGTTAACACGTTAACGAATTTCCCACGGTGCAGGTCCGAATCTGCCCCGCCACTGCCAGGAGAAAAGCATGAGCCGTGCCCTGCATGATGTTGCGAACGGCACCCTGTTCGGCGTTGCGCTGAACTACCAGGGGTTGCTGAACCAACGTCTCGCCGAATTCGAACAAGCGCCTTACCAGAAACCACCGGTGAAGCCGGTGCTGTTCATCAAGACGCCCAATACCCGCAACGGCCACGACGGCGTGGTGCTGCACCCGCAAGGTGAACGCCTGCAACCGGGCCCGGCACTCGGGGTGGTGATTGGCAAGAGCGCCAGCCGGGTCAGCGTCGAAAATGCCCTGGAGCATGTGGCGGGCTACACCATCGTCAATGAGTTCAGCCTGCCGGAAGACAGCTACTACCGCCCGGCGGTGAAAGCCAAGTGCCGGGACGGTTTCTGCGCATTGGGCCCGGAACTGGTGGCCCGCGACCAGGTCGCCAATCCGCATCAATTGAGCGTGAAGCTGTTCGTCAACGGTGAACTGCGCCAGCAAAACTCCACCGCCAATTTCGTGCGCAGCCTGCCGCAGTTGATCGCCGAGATCAGCGAGTTCATGACCCTGCACGAAGGCGACGTGCTGATCACCGGCACCCCCGAAGGCCGGGTGGATGTGCAACCCGGCGACACGGTTGAAGTCGAGATCAGCGGCCTGGGCCGCCTGGTCAACCACATCAAGGCAGAGGAGCTGTCATGAAACACGCCCGTATTCGCTTTGAAGGTGAAGCCCACCAGGTGCTGGTAGAAGCTGAAAACGCCGTGCGCCTGGCCGACGGTCGCCTGCTGGCTGAAGACCAGGTCGAATGGCTGCCACCGGCCACCGGCAGCATGTTTGCCCTCGGCCTGAACTACGCCGACCACGCCGCCGAACTGGCCTTCAAGCCACCGACTGAACCGCTGGCGTTCATCAAGTCCCCCGGCACCTACACCGGCCACAACCAGGTGACCTGGCGCCCGGACAACGTCGCCTACATGCACTACGAGTGCGAACTGGTGGCGGTCATCGGCAAGCCTGCGCGCAACGTCAAGCGCGAGAACGCCCTCGAGTATCTGGCCGGCTACACGGTGTGCAACGACTACGCGATCCGCGACTACCTGGAAAACTACTACCGCCCCAACCTGCGGGTGAAAAACCGCGACGCCACCACGCCCGTGGGCCCATGGATCGTGGATGTCGCCGACGTGCCGGACCCGAGCAACCTGAAGCTGCGCACCTGGATCAACGGTGAACTGCGCCAGGAAGGCTCGACCTCGGACATGATTTTCGACATCCCGTATTTGATCGAATACCTGTCCAGCTTCATGACTCTGCAGCCCGGCGACATGATCGCCACCGGCACCCCGGAAGGCCTGGCGGATGTGGTGCCGGGGGATGAAGTGGTCGTGGAAGTGGAAGGCGTAGGCCGCCTGGTCAATCGAATTGTCAGCGAGGCGGACTTTTTCGCCGCCCGTAAAGAGGCTTGAGCAATATGATCAAACACTGGATCAACGGCCGTGAGGTCGAGAGCAAAGACACCTTCATCAACTACAACCCGGCCACCGGCGAAGCCATCGGTGAAGTCGCCAGCGGCGGTGCCGAGGAAGTGGCGCAGGCCGTTGCAGCAGCCAAGGAAGCCTTTCCGAAGTGGGCGGGAACGCCAGCCAAGGAACGGGCCCGCTTGATGCGCAAGCTCGGTGAGCTGATCGAACAGAACGTGCCGCACCTGGCCGAGCTGGAAACCCTCGACACCGGCCTGCCGATCCACCAGACCAGGAACGTGCTGATTCCCCGGGCGTCCCACAACTTCGATTTCTTCGCCGAAGTCTGCACCCGCATGGACGGCCACAGTTACCCGGTGGACGACCAGATGCTCAATTACACGCTTTACCAGCCGGTGGGTGTGTGTGCGTTGGTGTCGCCATGGAACGTGCCGTTCATGACCGCCACCTGGAAGACTGCGCCGTGCCTGGCGCTGGGCAATACCGCGGTGCTGAAGATGTCCGAGCTGTCGCCGCTGACGGCCAATGAACTGGGGCGCCTGGCGGTCGAAGCCGGGATTCCCAACGGCGTGCTGAACGTAATCCAGGGCTACGGCGCCACCGCCGGTGATGCACTGGTGCGCCACCCGGACGTGCGGGCGATTTCCTTCACCGGCGGTACCGCCACCGGCAAGAAAATCATGCAGACCGCCGGGCTGAAAAAGTACTCCATGGAACTGGGCGGCAAGTCGCCGGTGCTGATCTTTGAAGACGCCGACCTGGACCGCGCCCTCGACGCGGCACTGTTCACCATCTTCTCGCTCAACGGTGAACGCTGCACCGCCGGCAGCCGGATCTTCATTCAGGAGAGCGTGTACCCGCAGTTCGTCGCCGAATTTGCCGCCCGCGCCAAACGCCTGATCGTCGGCGACCCACAGGACCCGAAGACCCAGGTCGGCTCGATGATCACCCAGGCCCACTACGACAAGGTCACCGGCTACATCAGGATTGGCCTCGAAGAAGGCGCCACCCTGCTGGCCGGCGGCCTGGAACGCCCGGCCAACCTGCCGGCGCACTTGAGCCGCGGGCAGTTTATCCAGCCGACGGTGTTTGCCGATGTGAACAACAACATGCGCATCGCCCAGGAAGAAATCTTTGGCCCGGTGGTGTGCCTGATCCCGTTCAAGGACGAAGCCGAGGCGCTGCAACTGGCCAACGACACCGAGTACGGCCTGGCGTCCTATATCTGGACCCAGGACATCGGCAAGGCGCATCGTCTGGCCTACGGCATCGAAGCCGGCATGGTGTTCATCAACAGCCAGAACGTGCGGGACTTGCGCCAGCCGTTTGGTGGGGTAAAAGGTTCCGGCACCGGCCGTGAAGGCGGCCAGTACAGCTTCGAAGTGTTTGCCGAGATCAAGAACGTGTGCATTTCCATGGGCAGTCATCACATCCCGCGCTGGGGTGTGTAACCCGGATATAACAACGCTACCTGTAGGAGCGAGCTTGCTCGCGAAGAACCCGCAGGCGCCGCGGGCTAACAGAAGTGCTGCGTTATCGTTGACGTTTTTCGCGAGCAAGCTCGCTCCTACAAAAGAATAAATACTCAGGAGAATGATCATGGGCGAAGTGGTTCTGGCAGCGAAGATCTGCCACGTCCCCTCGATGTACCTGTCGGAACTGCCCGGCAAGCACCACGGTTGCCGCGAAGCAGCCATCGCCGGGCACAAGGAAATCGGGCGGCGCGCCCGTGAACTGGGGGCCGACACCGCGGTGGTGTTCGACGTGCACTGGCTGGTCAACAGCGGCTATCACGTCAACTGCGGCGAGCATTTCAAGGGCACCTACACCAGCAACGAGCTGCCGCATTTCATCAAGAACATGGAGTACGAGTACCCGGGCTGCCCCGAGCTGGGCGAGTTGATCGCCGCCGAGGCCAACCTGGCCGGCGTGCGCACCATGGCCCACAACATCCCGAGCCTGGAGCTGGAATACGGCACCCTGGTGCCGATGCGCTACATGCACATGGGCGTGCCGGACGCGCAGAAGTTCGACGTGATCTCGATTGCCGCGTGGTGCGCCTGGCACCGCCTGGAAGACAGCTTTGCGTTCGGCGCCGCCGTGCGCCGGGCGATCGAGAAAAGCGACCGCAAAGTCCTGGTGCTGGCCTCGGGCTCCCTCTCCCACCGTTTCTCGGACGACCGCGAAGCCGAAGCCAACATCCACAACTGGACCCGTGAATTCGACAAACAGATGGACCTGCACGTGGTGGAGATGTGGAAGCAAGGCCGCTTCAAGGAGTTCTGCGCAATGCTGCCGGACTACGCCGAGCACTGCTTCGGCGAAGGCAAGATGCACGACACCGCGATGCTCCTGGGACTGCTGGGCGGGCCGGACTACAACCAGCCGGCCGAGATCATCACCCAGCCGTTCGGCAGTTCGGGCACCGGGCAGATCAATGCCATTTTCCCTTTATGAGCCTTGGTGAAGATCACCTGTAGGCGCTGGCTTGCCTGTGATGCAGGCACCTCGGTGTATCTGTCGCACCGAGTTGATGCCATCGCAGGCAAGCCAGCTCCTACAAGGAATTCGCTGTACCTCACCCCAAGAGGAGATACACATGCCGCACTTCATCGCCGAATACACCGACAACATCGAGCAGCAGGCCAACCTGCCGGCCCTGTTCGAGCAGGTTCACGCCGTGCTGGGGGACAGCGGCGTGTTTCCCCTGGGGGGCATCCGCAGTCGCGGAGTGCGCCTGGACACCTGGCGCATGGCCGACGGCAAGCATGACTACGCCTTCGTCCACATGACCCTCAAGGTCGGCCACGGGCGCGACCTGGAAACCCGCAAGGCGGTGGCCGAAGCCCTGTTCAAGGTCATCACCGAACACTTCGCCGAGCTGCAATCCCAGCGGCTGCTGGCGTTGTCGTTCGAGATGATCGAGCTGCACCCCGAGCTGAATTTCAAGCAGAACAACGTGCACGCATTCCTGAAGAACCAGGCGGGCTGAGCACAGCCCACCTTTCCGCCCATGGCCACTCAAACAAAAAAGAACAACATCATGAGCACAGCCAATACCGCCGACAGCACCACCCTGATCGACCATCAGCGCACCCACAGCATCGTCACCTGGCGACTGATGCCGTTGCTGCTGATCTGCTACCTGTTTGCCCACCTGGACCGCATCAACATCGGCTTCGCCAAGATGCAGATGAGCACCGACCTGCACTTCAGCGACACGGTGTATGGCCTCGGTGCCGGCCTGTTTTTCATCGCCTACGCGCTGTTCGGCGTACCCAGCAACATGGCCCTGGACCGGGTCGGCCCACGGCGCTGGATCGCCTGCCTGATGGTGGTGTGGGGCGTGCTCTCCACCAGCATGCTGTGGATCGAAAGCTCCACGGGCTTCTACGTGCTGCGCTTTCTGCTGGGGGTGGCCGAAGCCGGCTTCTTCCCGGGGATCCTGGTGTTCCTCAACCGCTGGTACCCGGCCCGCCGCCGGGCGCAAGTCACCGCCCTGTTTGCGATTGCCGTGCCCATGGCCGGTGTGATTGGTGGCCCGTTGTCCGGTGCGATCCTGGAGAACTTCCATGATTTCGGCGGGCTGCGGGGCTGGCAGTGGATGTTCCTGATCGAAGGCGCCCCGGTGGTGCTGCTCGGCCTGGTCGTCCTGAAATACCTGCCCGACAGCTTCGAAACCGTGAAGTGGCTGGAGCCCGCGCAAAAGCAACAACTGCGCGAGCAACTGAGCACTGAAGAACAGCGCAAATCCATCACCTCCTTCGGCGGCATCCTGCGTGACCCGCAGGTGTGGCTGCTGGTGGCGGTGTACTTCGCGGTGATGCTGGCGGTGAACACCCTGGCGTTCTGGATGCCCACCCTGATCCACGGCGCCGGCATCGGCCGCGACAGCCAGGTCGGCTTGCTGAGCGCCGTACCGTATCTGGCCGGGTGCTTCTTCATGATCGGCTGCGGGCGCTCGTCCGACCGCAACCGCGAACG
>NZ_JACARK010000435.1:0-5748 GCF_013386655.1 Pseudomonas sp. K5002
CGCTGGATGCCAAGGCCGACCAACCACTGCGCAGTTCCCTGGTGATCAGCCAGGGCGCCAGTCGCCTGCCACGTACCGGTTTCTTTGAATGTGTGGAGCGTCTCGGGCGCTTCTGCGGGCCGTCCGATGGCGTGGCCGCGGCGTCGTGGCACGCATCCGAAGTGGTGCGGGTATTTGAGTACGATTATCCCGAGTCAGCGGAGGCGTAGTGTTCTGGAAGCTCAAGGCGTATGCCAGTTACTGGCTGGCGCGCAAGTTGTTTCATTGGTCCTGGTTCGTGCGACAGCCGCGTGGCTGGCAGTGGCTTGAAGGCCAGTTCGCGCGCATGGCCAATCTGGGCGACGTAGGAGCACAGAGTTTCTACGGACATATCCTGACGTTTCGTGGCAAGGGCCTTGGCGCCCGTGAAGAAGGCGTACGACTGTTGCGGCTGGCGGCCCTGGCCGGCGACGGCAAGGCGGCCTATCAGATTGGGGTGTTGAGCCTTGCGGGCAGCCTTGGCAAAGCGCCTGATCCGCTGGAAGCGGCACGCTGGTGGAAAATCGCCGCCCGAGCCGGGCACCCGTTGGCGCAGATGCGCCTGGAGCAACTCTGATCTAGAGCGGCTGCGGTTCTGCCTGGCCCAACTCCAGGCTGTCAATCACATGAATGCTGTAGCCCGCCACGTTCTTCGCGTGGTGCTTGGCTTGCGAGGCCAGTTCCGCCAACTGGCTGGCATCGAGTTGTCCACAGGCCTGTGGATACAAATGCACCACGCCGATGGACAGCGACAGCAGCGCAAACTCCTGGCGCACGCCCTGGCGGTTCAGTGCAACGAAACAGCCCGCGTCCAGATGCTCGCTGCGATAGAAGCGCCGGCACTGGGTGTGGAAGTCGTCCAGCAACTGGTTCAGCCGCTTGCGCCAATCCTGCGGCCCCAGCACCAGCAAAAAGTCATCACCGCCGATATGCCCGACGAAGTCGCGGCTGGGGTCTACCCGGTCGTTCAGGCATTGCGCCAGGCACAGCAGCACTTCATCGCCCCGGCCATAGCCGTAGATATCGTTGAATGGCTTGAAACTGTCGATATCGACGTAGCAGATCACAGACTCGCGTTGTTGCTGCAACAGCCGCGTCAGGCACTGCTGGATGGGGACGTTGCCCGGCAGCAAAGTCAGCGGGTTGGCATAGCGTGCCTGCTGGATTTTCAGCTCGGTAATCAGCTTGAGCACATCGATCACCCGGCCCAGCCCCAGATAATCGCCGTTGAGGGTGATGATGAAATCTTCCTCGATCCGCTGGCGTGCGCGACTGGTGAGCAGGCGGCTGACCTGCTGCAAGGACTGGCTCAGTTCCACCGCGAGAAAGTCATCACTCATCAAGCGGCTGATGGGCTTGCGGGCGAACAGATCGGTGGCGAACGGCTTGAGCAGCGCATCTGACAGCGAGTGCCGGTGCACGATGCCAATCGGGTGGCCACGCTCATCCAGCACCGCCAGGGAATTGAGGTTGGCCTGGCGCCGGAAGGCTTCCAAAACCTGCGCCGTGGCAGTGTGCTGGCCCACGGCCGGTTGTTCGTTGAGCAGGGCGCTGAGGTCGCTGCCTTCGTCGTTCAGCGCGACGTTGGCGTTGTCGGGCTTGGGCAGCATCAACCGCGCTTCCTGCGGCGGGTGTTCCTGGGGGCGGCAGAGCAGGTAGCCCTGCACCAGGTCAACGCCCATTTCCGTGAGCACCGCCAACTCTTCCGGCAACTCGATGCCTTCGGCGATGACCTGGGCCCGGGAGGCCTTGGCGATTTGCAGGATGGAGCCGACAAACTCGCGCTTGAGGGCGTCCTGGTGGATGCCGTCGATAAAGTGTCGATCGATCTTCACGTAGTCCGGGCGCAGCTCCGACCACAGCCGCAGGCTGGAATAACCGGCACCCAGGTCATCCAGGGCAATCGAAAAGCCCATGGCGCGGTAGTGGTGCAGCGCGGTTTGCAGCAGTTGAAAATCGTCGGTCGGGGTTTGCTCGGTCAGTTCGATCACCACCTGGCTGGGCGGGATGCCGAAGTCGCTGAGCAGTTGCAGGGTACGGCCGGGCTGGTGGGCGGTCTCCAGCAGGGATTCGGGTGAGACGTTGAGAAACAGCTTGCCCGGCAGTTTCTGCTCGCTGAACCGCCGGCAGGCACTTTCCCGGCAGACCATCTCCAGCTCACTGAGACGCCCGGCGTGACGGGCCACGGAGAACAGTGCGACAGGGGAGTGCAACGGGCTGTTGGACGGGCCGCGACTGAGGGCTTCATAACCGATGACGCGTCGTTCAGACAGGGAAATGATGGGTTGGAACAGGCTGTGCAAACTGCCTTGAGCCAGGATTGAGCCCAATGCATTCAGCTGTTCGGTCATGGTCATGATTTTCTCGGGTCGAAAAAAAAGGACCTGCTTTGGCAGGTCCTTCATTTCACGACAGAATGATGTCTATTTGATGACACTCCGAGGAGCGTTCACATTAAATCGCCATCATTTACTGCTTGGCCACCGTCTTGCTGATTTTCAAGTAGTCCAGCAGGATGCGCCCGGTCTCGCTCAGGTAGGCATCATCTTCCGGCTTGGTTTTATCAGGCTCGGCGGCGATCGCGTCTTCGTCTTCTTTCTTCAGCTCCTTGAGTGGAGCTTCGCCTTTCGCCTTGCGGCGGGCGTTCTCCAGCACCAGTTGCTGATTCTCGATGTCGGTGTGCTGCGCACGACGGTCGGCTTCGTTCAGGCTGACGGTTTTCTCTTCCATCAACTTCTTGGCCAGGGCCAGTTTGTCGCGGATGAAGATGAACTCGGCATCCTTGGCGGAGCGGGCTTCGTGATCAGCTTTCAACTCTGCGATGTACGGTTTGAACGGGTCTACCGCAGGCTTGATCGCAGGACGGATAGTGTCCCACGGCATCGCCTCGGGCAGGGCGCTCTCGCCGATTTCCTTGGTGTCGATGATCGACGGGAAATCGACGTCCGGCAGTACGCCCTGATGCTGGGTGCTCTGCCCGGAAACCCGGTAGAACTTGGCCAGGGTCAGTTTCAGCTCGCCATGGTTCAGCGGCTGGATGGTCTGCACGGTACCTTTGCCGAAGGTCTGGCCGCCGATGATCAGCGCACGGTGGTAGTCCTGCATCGCGCCGGCAAAAATCTCCGAGGCGGATGCCGAAAGGCGGTTGACCAGCAACGCCATCGGCCCTTTGTAGAAGGCGCCCGGGTTCTCGTCTTCCAGCACGTCGACACGGCCGTCAGCGTTACGCACCAGCACGGTCGGACCCTTGTCGATAAACAGACTGGTCAGCTCGGTGGCCTCCTGCAGGGAACCGCCGCCGTTGTTGCGCAGGTCGATGACCACGCCGTCGACTTTTTCCTTCTGCAATTCTGTGAGGATTTTCTTAACGTCGCGGGTGGTGCTCTTGTAGTCCGGATCACCGGCGCGGAACGCTTTGAAGTCCAGGTAGAACGCCGGGATCACCACCACGCCGAGCTTGTAGTCCTTGCCATCCTGCTTGAGGTTGAGGACTTGCTTCTGGACGGCCTGGTCTTCGAGTTTCACCGCTTCACGGGTGATGGACACGATCTTGCTGGTCTGGTCGTTCGGTGCGTTGGTGTGCGGAATCACTTCCAGGCGCACCACGCTGCCCTTCGGCCCGCGGATCAGCTTGACCACTTCATCCAGACGCCAGCCGACCACGTCGACCATCTCTTTGTCGGCCTGGGCCACACCGATGATCTTGTCGGCCGGGGCAACCTGCTTGGTCTTGTCGGCCGGACCTGCCGGCACCAGACGCACGATCTTCACCTGGTCGTTATCGCTTTGCAGGACGGCACCGATGCCTTCCAGCGACAGACTCATGTTGATATCGAAATTTTCCGCGTTATCTGGCGACAGATAGTTGGTGTGCGGGTCGTAGGACATTGCGAAGGTGTTGATGTAGGCCTGGAAGATATCTTCGGCACGGGTCTGATCCAGACGTGCCAGCTGATTCTTGTAGCGCTTGGTCAACAGTTCCTGGATGGCCTTCGGCTCTTTGCCGGCGATCTTCAAGCGCAGGACTTCATCCTTGACGCGCTTGCGCCACAAGTCGTCCAGCTCGGCTTCGGTGGTCAGCCAAGGAGCGTCCTTGCGGTCAACCAGCAAGGTCTCTTTCTTGGTGAAGTCGAACTTGTCGACACCTTTGTCCAGCTCACCAATGGCGAAGTCCAGACGCGCTTTGACGCGGTCCAGGTAGCGCTTGTAGATGGTGAAGCCGGGCTGCAGGTCACCGCTCTTGAGGAAGTCGTCGAACTGCGTCTTCCACTTGTCGAACTCGGTGATGTCGCTGGCCAGGAAATAGCTGCGCGAGGGATCCAACAGCTTGAGGTAGCTGTCGTAAATGATCACCGAACGAGCGTCGTCCAACGGCGGCTTGCTGTAATGGTGGCGCTTGAGCAACTCGACGACGTTAAGGCTGGCAATCACCTCATCGCGATCAGGCTGAAGGTTGTCCCAGCTGTTGGCTGCGAACGTATTGCTCGACAGCGGCAAAAGGCCGATACCGATAAAAAGAGCGAGGGCGGTGCTGGGGAACAAATGCTTCATGCTGATTCGACGCGGGGGCAATTGATAACGCATATTAGGCCGTCTTTGAAGTCGCCGGTTCCATATGGGCCGGTCGCATAATGCAAAAAGCCCGACGCTACAGCAACGGGCTCAGTCCAGACTCACTATGGAGGCACTGTGAAAGCATTGCAAGGCGTTGAAGGTCATGTGGAGTGGCAAGAAGAGCCAAGTCCTACATGCGATGTAGGCCAAGTACGCATTCGCGTGGCGGCTGCGGGCCTGAATCGCGCCGATTTATTACAGCGTTCGGGGCTTTATCCGCCACCTCCCGGTGCCAGCCAGGTGCTGGGCCTGGAGTGTTCCGGGGTGATCAGCGAAGTCGGCGCCGGTTCGTCGTGGCAAGTGGGGGATCGGGTTTGCGCCTTGCTGGCTGGCGGCGGGATGGCTGAAGAAGTGGTGGTGGATGCGCGGCATGTGCTGCCGGTGCCGGAGGGCGTATCCCTGGTCGAAGCGGCCGGGTTGCCCGAGGTATACAGCACCGCGTGGTTGAACCTGTTCCAGTTGGCGGGCCTCAAGCCCGGCGAGAAGGTGTTGTTGCATGCCGGTGCCAGTGGGGTGGGCTCGGCGGCGATTCAGTTGTGCAAGGCGTTTGGCAGCCCGTGTTGGGTCAGCGTGGGGTCGGCGGATCGCCTTGCGTACTGTGAAGCGCTGGGGGCTCAGGGGGGTGTGGTACGTACTGACGGCATCGAGGGCTTGAGGGATTTTGGACCGTTCGATGTGATTCTTGACCCGGTGGGGGGGAATTACGCGGCGCTGAATCTCAAGCTGGTGGCGCGTGATGGGCGCTGGGTGTTGATTGGGTTGATGGGGGGGCGTGAGGCGCAGATCGATCTGGCGCAGGTGTTGGCCAAGCGTGTGCAGGTGTTGGGGTCGACGTTGCGCAGTCGGGATGATCAGTTCAAGGCTGACTTGTTCAGTGACTTGAGCCAGCATGTTTGGCCGTTGTTTGCCGAGGGGCGCTTGAGTCCGCAACTGGCCAGGACGTTTCCGATCAAGGATGCCGAGGCTGCGTTTGCGGAGCTGGCGACTAATCGGATTTCCGGGAAGCTGGTGTTGGTGATTGACGAGAGTCTGACCTGATTTCAGATGCGACATTTGTGTTGGGGGGAGTTGGGCTGGGTGTATATCCGTTATTTTCGTAACGGCGACTATTGGTTC
>NZ_JACARK010000436.1:0-10981 GCF_013386655.1 Pseudomonas sp. K5002
TGCCGAGCACGGTGTCTCCCGGCTCCAGCAAGGCCGCCAGTACCTGATAGTTGGCAGTCGACCCCGAGTGTGATTGCACGCCGGCGTATTGCGCACCGAACAGCTCACGCGCTCGGCGCACAGCCAGGGCTTCGACCCGGTCGGCATTCTCGCAGCCGGCGTGATGACGCCAGCCGGGCGTGCCCTCGGCGGTCACGTTGACCAGCAGCGAGGCGGACGCCGCCAGGATATTCGGCCTCACTGCGCAGGACGAAGCGGCCAGCGACAGCGTCTGGTGTTGGCGCGTGACTTCCGCATCCAGCAACCCTGCCAGCTCCGCGTCTTCTGCCCGTAGATCCGCCAGCCCTCGTTGCAGCAGGTCGGCCTGGTGGGTAAGTGGTTGCGTGTCGACTGCCATTGTCCTGTGTTCCTTCCCTGAAAATCCCGTGCGCCTTTCCGTTGGGCGCAGGGCAATTAAGCAGAAAAATGAACATTTTCCAAATTAAATGATTCTTTTTGGCCGCACACAGGGGGACAAGGCGCGGTTTTTCCTGGCTGGATGATGGCCAATCGCCAAAAAACTGATCACGGTCTTTATTCTTGTGGCAGGCGCATGCAACACTTCGCGCCGCGGCGAAGCACGCACCCCCAGCGCAACATGGACGCTCTGTGTAGAACATAAGGAAGTGGTGGGCATTTGATTCACAGAAAAGAACGCACCGAGTATTTGAAGAGCAATATCAAATACCTGATCAAGAGCCGCGGAGAGACGCAGCTGTCGTTGTGCAACGCGGCCGGCCTGACCAGAACCACGATCTACAACATTCTGGAAGGCAAGGTCGTCAACGTACAGCAGTCCACCATCCGCAAGATCTCGGATTTCTTCGGCGTTTCCTATGAAGAAATCGAGACCCTCGACTTCGAAGAAAAAGAGATCATCGACAGCAGTATTTCCCCCCAGGGCAACATGAACCCTGCTGCCGTGCCGATCATCAAGCAAAGCCAGGTCATGGCGAGCATGGACAAGCGCATTGGCGAACTCGCCACGCTGTACCCGCTGACCTACTACTTCGGCACTTCCTACAACTTGATAGCCGTGCTGCTGGAACATGCGATTGCCGGCGTCAACGAGCCGGGCGATTTGTTGATCGTGCAGAAAGGGACGTCGAGCGACGACAAGGAAAAGTTGGTGTACGACAGGCTCAGCAAAAAACTATTTATCACGGATCAAGCGTGTGTCAGCTCGGATCGTATCTGTGTGGTGGGAGATATCATCGAGGAGCGCTTCAATGACAACGTATGAGCACGAAGTCGAGAACAGCAAATACAAGTTGCTGGGGTTCGAGAATGACAAGAGCCTGGCGGTGATCATGGTGATCGCCACGGGCAAGATCATTCGGATAAAGCTGAGCGAAGTGCTGAACAGCGAAATCATGGACAATTTAAACAAAATGGAAGTCAAGAACATGTACAAGAAGTTCTACTCACAGGGCGGAGCGCTGACCGCGTACGACCTCAACGACCGCAACGAGAACTCATGGATGATTTACATCATCCTGAACCTGCTGCTCTTTACGTTCTATATCTTCACCAGCATCGCCGCGACCAAACCTATCTACCTGGAGTCGCTGGGCATTATCGTCACGCCCGGCACGTTCCTTTACCCGCTGACGTTTCTGATCGTGGACTTGCTCAACGAACAATTCGGCCTGCGGCTGGCGAGACGGGCCATCCTGTTTGCGTTTGCCAGTAACGCGATGATCATCATCCTGCTCTACGGCTCGACCTTCCTCCCCGGCTTGCCAGGCTGGAAGCTCGACGGGCCTTACAACGACGTGATCATCCAGGTGTCGTCGGTGCTCATCGCCTCTTCGGTTTCGTTCCTGGTGTCGGAGAACATCAACTCGTACCTGCTGTGCAAGATCAAGGAGCTGACCAATTCCAGGTACCTGTTCCTGCGGATTTTCCTGAGTACGTTCTTCGCGGTGATCATCGACAGTTTCCTGTTCTGCTTCATCGCGTTCTACGGCGCCATGCAGACCAGCGACATCCTGAACATGATCTACGTGCAGATCGCGATCAAGGTTTGCTTTGCCTTCTTCAACATCCTGCCGGCCTATGGCGCCCGCTCGCTGTTCAAGCGCTACATCACGGGCGATACCCAGGCCCAACCACACGCCAGCTGATGATCGTTCCCACGCTCTGCGTGGGAATGCCGCGTTGGACGCTCCGCGTCCGCCTTTGTGACGCGGAGCGTCACGGGATGCGTTCCCACGCGGAGCGTGGGAACGATCGACATCACGCCAGTTTGCTTTTCAGGCTCTGCATGACGGCTGCCTTGTTTTCGAGGTAGTCGTTCAATCCACGTGCGCGAAGGTTGCACGCGTCGCAGTTGCCACAACCCGTACCGATAATGCCGTTGTAGCAGGTCAGGGTCTGGTTGCGGATCAGGTCCAGCTGCTGGTGATCGTCCGCCAGGGCCCAGGTCTCGGCCTTGTTCAGCCACATCAACGGCGTTTCCAGGCGCACGTCGTATTCCATGCCCAGTTGCAGCGCTTTGTTCAGCGCCTTGACGAACTCGTCCCGGCAATCGGGATAGCCGGAGAAGTCGGTTTCACACACCCCGGTGATCACCGTTTCCGCCTTGACCTGGTAGGCGTAGATCGCCGCGAGGGTCAGAAACAGAATGTTCCTGCCTGGCACGAAGGTGCTCGGCAAACTCTCGCCCGAGCTGTTCACCGTGGGTACCGGAATGTTGTCGCGGGTCAGGCTGCTGATGGCCAGCTCGTTCAACAGCGACACGTCCATCACTTTGTGAACGGTGGCGCCCAGCTGTTTGGCGAGTTTCTGTGCGACTTCGATTTCCGCCACATGGCGCTGGCCATAATCGAAGGTAATGCAGTGCACCTCGTCATACAGCGCCAGTGCCTGGATCAGGCAGGTGGTCGAATCCTGCCCACCACTGAATACGATAACGGCTTTTTTACTCATCACGCTGCTTCCTGCATTTGTAAGATTTGGCATAGTTTAAAGGCCCCTCAATAAAAAACCCCGCGCTTCTTTCGAAGGCGGGGTTTTTTACTGCTCGATCACTCAGTGAGCGTACGTCAGCAGCAACTCTTTCGGCACCTGGAAATCCAGGGACATCATCACGCTCAAGGCGGTGATGGTGAAGATCGAGAAGACGAACAGCTTGCGTGCCCAGACGGTGTCATCCACCGCCTTGTAGCCGGTCCAGGCCATGTACAACCAGTACATGCCCATGGCGGCGGCAACGGCGAGGTAGCTCATGCCGGCGTAGCCACTGAAGGTCAACATCAAGGTCGCCACGAGGAAGGCCAGGATGTAGAGCAGGATGTGTTTCTTGGCGACCTTGATGCCACGCTTGACCGGAAGAACCGGAATCGAGGCAGCCAGGTAGTCGTTGAAGCGGAAGATCGCGATGGCATAGGAGTGCGGCATCTGCCACAGGCTGAACATCACCAGTAGCACCAACGCGGCCATGTCGAAGCTATTGGTCACAGCCACATAACCAATCACCGGCGGCATCGCCCCCGACAGACTGCCCACCAGCGTGCCGTGAACCGACTTGCGCTTGAGGTACAGGCTGTAGAAGCCGACGTAGATGACAAAGCCGATCACGGCAAACAGCGCCGCCAGCGGGTTGGCCACCTTGTACAGCAACACCACGCCGGCGATACCCAGGATGGTCGCGAAGATCAGTGCCAGTTTCAGGGAGATAAGGCCCTGGACCAGCACACGATTCTTGGTGCGTTCCATCTTGATGTCGATATCGCGGTCGATGCAGTTGTTGAATACACAACCGGAAGCTACCACCAGGGACGTGCCGATCATCGCAGCCAGGAAAATGGCCAGATCGACATGCCCCTTGGAGGCCAGGAAGAAACCGCCTGCCACAGAAAGCACGTTACCGAAAATGATCCCCGGTTTGGTGATTTGGATAAAGTGCTTAAGCGACATCGGGTCTTACCTCACTTCGCCATCATGAACGTATGGATGCTGAACATGATCCATACCGACAGGCCAACCAGCAGGAGGATCACCAAACCTGCGAACACGAACGCAATCACGTTATCGCGCTGAGCCTTCGAGCGGTCCAGGTGCAGGAAGTACACCAGGTGAACCAGGACCTGGATCACCGCGAACGCCAGGACGATCATCAAGGTGATCGACTTCGGCAAGGTTGGGTACATCACCAGGCCGAACGGGATCAGCGTCAGGATGACCGACAGGATGAAGCCAATGGCGTACGACTTGACGCTGCCGTGGCTGTCATCATGGCTGTCATGGGAATGTGCATTAGCCATTACAGAGTCCCCATCAGGTAGACAACGGTGAAGACGCAGATCCAGACCACGTCCAGGAAGTGCCAGAACAGGCTCAGGCAGCTCAGGCGAGTCTTGTTGGTGTTGGTCAGGCCATGTTTGTTGACCTGATACATCATGGTCGCCATCCAGATCAGACCGGCAGTCACGTGCAGACCGTGGGTGCCTACCAGCGTGAAGAACGCCGACAGGAAGCCGCTACGGTGCGGGCCGTAACCTTCGGAGATCAGCAGGTGGAACTCGTTGACCTCCATGCCGATGAAGCCCAGGCCGAACAGGAAGGTCAGTGCCAACCAGCTCAGGACGCCTTTCTTGCTGCCCTTGTAGAAGGCCAGCATGGCGAAGCCGTAGGTGATCGAGCTGAACAACAGCAAGGCGGTTTCGCCGAGCACGTAAGGCAGTTCGAAGATGTCGTGGCCCGACGGGCCACCCGCTACGTTGTTTACCAGTACCGCGTACACCGCGAAGATCGACGCAAACAAGATGCAGTCGGTCATCAGGTAGAGCCAGAAACCGAATACGGTCATTGGCCCCGAGTCGTGGTGATGGTCATCGTGCCCATGGTCATCGACATGGGCGTGTCCAGCATTGGTCACTAAGTTCGACATGGTTTAAGCCTGTTCCAACGAGGTTTCAACACGGTTGGCCGGGATCTTCTTCTCGGCAACCAGGCGAGCGTGTTGCTCGGCTTCGATGCGTTCGATCACGTCGACCGGCACCATGTAGCCTTGGTCATCACGGGCAGCGTGAACGATGAAGTAGCCGATGGTGCCCACCAGGCTCACGATGGCCAGCCACCAGATGTGCCAGATCATCGCGAAACCGAACACGGTCAACAGCGCGCCCATCACAACGCCGGTAGCGGTGTTGTTAGGCATGTGGATCGGTTCGTAACGCGCAGGCTTCTGGTACGCAGTACCGTCTTCCTTGGCTTCGGTGAACGGATCGATGCTGTCAGCCTTCGGCAGTACGGCAAAGTTGTAGAACGGCGGTGGCGATGAAGTCGACCATTCCAGGGTGTGTGCATTCCATGGGTCGCCGGATTCGCACATGTTCTGCTTGCGATCACGCACGCTGACATACAGCTGGATCAGCTGGCAGGCGATACCCACAGCGATCATCAGTGCACCCACCATGGCAACGTACAGGTACGGTACCCACTCAGGGTTGGTCGTGGCGTTCAGACGACGGGTCATGCCCATGAAGCCCAGAGCGTAGAGCGGCATGAACGCGACGAAGAAGCCCGAGATCCAGAACCAGAATGCAGCCTTGCCCCAGCCTTCGTGCAGCTTGAAGCCGAACGCTTTCGGGAAGTAGAAGCTGAAACCTGCGATGTAGCCGAATACTGCGCCGCCGATGATCACGTTATGGAAGTGAGCAATTACGAACAGGCTGTTGTGCAGTACGAAGTCAGCACCCGGGATGGCCAGCAGTACGCCGGTCATGCCGCCGATCGCGAAGGTCACCATGAAGCCCAGGGTCCACAGAACCTGGCTGGTGATACGCAGACGACCGTGATAGATGGTGAATAGCCAGTTAAATAGCTTCACCCCCGTCGGGATGGAAATCAGCATCGTCGCCAGTCCGAAGAACGCGTTGACGCTGGCCCCCGAACCCATGGTGAAGAAGTGGTGCAGCCAAACCATGAAGCCCAGTACCGAGATCGCGCCCGAGGCGTAGATCATCGAGTGGTGACCGAACAGGCGCTTGCCCGAGAAGGTCGAGATCACTTCGGAGAAGATACCGAACGCTGGCAGGATCAGGATGTACACCTCAGGGTGACCCCATGCCCAGAACAGGTTCACGTACATCATTGGATTGCCACCAAGTTCATTGGTGAAAATGTGGAAATCCAGGTAACGGTCAAGCGACAGCAACGCCATGGTTGCAGCCAGGATCGGGAACGATGCAACGATCAGTACGTTGGCCCAGGTGCAGGTCCAAGTGAAGATCGGCATGTCCATCAGCTTCATGCCAGGGGCGCGCATTTTCAAGACGGTGGCCAGGAAGTTGACCCCCGTCAGTGTCGTCCCGAGTCCTGATAACTGTAGCGCCCAGATGTAGTAATCCACACCCACGCCCGGACTGTAGGCCAGGCCCGACAATGGCGGATACGCAACCCAACCGGTCTTGGCGAATTCGCCGACGCCCAGGGACAGGTTGATCAGCACTACGCCGGATACCAGCAGCCAGAAGCTCAGGGAGTTCAGGAACGGGAACGCAACGTCACGCGCACCGATCTGCAGCGGCAAGGCAAGGTTCATCAGGCCGGTGAAGAAAGGCATCGCCATGAAGATGATCATGATCACACCGTGGGCGGTGAAGATCTGGTCATAGTGTTCAGGAGGCAGGTAGCCAGGCGAACCCTCGGTGGCCATGGCCAACTGGGTACGCATCATGATGGCGTCGGCAAAACCTCGCAGCAGCATGACCATGGCAACGATGACGTACATGACGCCGATTTTCTTGTGGTCGACCGAAGTCAGCCACTCGGTCCACAGGTAGGTCCACTTCTTGAAGTAAGTGATACCTGCAAACAGTGCCAGACCACCCAGCGCGATCATGGCGATGGTCACCATCACGATCGGCTCGTGGAACGGGACCGCATCCCAACTTAATTTACCAAACATCGTTTACTCCTCTGCCCCAGCAGTTGAATGCGAGCCCGTGTCAGAACCTTCAACCGCGGCCACTTCTTTCTTCTCGTGCTCGATCGGCTTGCCTGGCTTCATACCTTCGTACTTGTCGACGATTTTCTGAAACAGGTCCGGCTCGTACGTGGAGTACAGGGCGACTGGGTTGTTCTGGCTTGGTTTGGCAAGGGCGTCGTATTCAGCTTGATCAAGCTGTTTAGGTGCGGCCTTGACTTCGGCTACCCAGGCGTTGAAATCTTCCTGGCTCGTCGAGATCGCTTTGAATTTCATGCCGGTGAAGCCAGCACCGCTGTAGTTGGCGGAGATGCCTTCCATTTCAGCTTTCTCGTTCGCGATCAGGTGCAGACGGGTCTGCATGCCTGCCATCGCGTAGATCTGGCCACCCAGTGCAGGGATGAAGAACGAGTTCATCACGGCGTCGGAGGTGATCCGGAAATTAAGCGGGGTGTTCTCCGGGAACCGGATCTGGTTCACAGTGGCGATACCCAGGTCCGGGTAGATGAACAGCCACTTCCAGTCCAGCGCGACCACTTCGATGTTGATCGGCTTGACGTCGGAGTCCAGCGGACGGTACGGGTCCAGCTCATGGGTCGACTTATAGGTGATGTAACCCAGGGCGATGATGATGAGGATCGGCACCAGCCACACCGCGATTTCAATCTTGGTGGAGTGCGACCACTTCGGCGCATAGGTGGCGCTGGTGTTCGACGCGCGGTATTTCCAGGCGAACGCGAACGTCATGATGATCACGGGCACCACGACCAACAGCATCAGCAGGGTGGCGGTGATGATCAGGTTGCGTTGATCCAGACCGACCTGACCTTTAGGGTCGAGCAAGGTCCACTTGCAGCCTCCCAGCATTAACATCATGCCAAGCAGCGGCAAAAAGCCTAGTAATCGGGGGTACCTGTTTTTACTCATCTCACGACCTCTAAAGCAGCTTGCGCAATGCAGTTGGGTTTTGATCGCCAACACTTCACCCTGCCAAGGGTTGGCATTTCTCTTCGATTGAATAAGGGCCTGCCCGTCGCACCTTGCGCGAATCGACACGTCCCGGGCTAGCGGTGAGTTCTTATTCGAATTCGTTGGTCAAAGGCCTTGTTACAGACCAATTCCATTTGGTGCGGATAGTTGAAAGGCTGCCGGCACCTGGGGTCGCATGAAACGTTACATCCGCTTCTCGACCGCCCTAGTTTGCTCAGGGGTGAGCAGCACCGGACATTCAGTGCGGGCGATTGTAGTTAGCTAGCGATGTATAAACCATGTCTTATCCAGAAATAATTTTTATCGTTTCCAGCAATAATCCTTCACCATTATTGCAAAGGTCCGCGATCGTATCGCGTTTGATTCTCGACAAAAACCACAAAAAATGCCGTGTTATTGGGCAATCTGCCACATCCCTTACAGCCTGTAAGGGCATCGAAAACGGATCCAAGTCCCCTAAAAACAAGGCATTCGGACATCGGGCAATGTCGCCGACCGCACGCCACTCGCGGCGTCGGCCAGACGACGAACTGACAGCCATAAAACGCCGCTTCATGCAAATTTATGGCGCGTTTACGAGCGTCAGAAACGTCCTGCGACAGCTTCCGTGTGACAACATGTCGCACGCTGCGCACACCCAAACTTGCCCCGCGTCACGGCCTCTTCACAAATGCCTACAAACAAAAACGCCCCAGCCTTCTTTAGAGGAAGGCCGGGGCGTTGAGTTGTAACCGCTTAGGCTTTGCCCTGGCGATTACGGTAAATGCCCAGTGGCACCAGGATCACCGTCAGCACAAAGGCCACCAGCGCCCACTGGGCCAGGGACAGGCCGAGCACGGGCGGGTACGGCGTCTCACAGAAGCCGTCGACCTGGAACCCCAGGGGAAACACCGAGGCCAGCGGCAAGCCATCGACAATCGGTTGCAGCACGTCGATGCCGCAGCTGACCTTCGGAAAGAACTGGATGTACACGTGATAGCCGGCAGCGGCGACGCCCCCCAGGGCGCTGAGGGTCACCAGTGCTTCAAACACCGTGACACTGCGGGTGGTGCGCATGGCGGCACCGATGAAGGCGAAGATCGCGATCAGCAGCAAGGCATAACGTTGCAGGATGCACAGCGGGCAAGGGGCCTCGCCCAGCACCACCTGCATGTACAGCGCCCCGCCGATCAGCGCCAGGCAGATGATGCCCAGCAGTACCAGAAAGCGTCGCTCCCTGCCCAAACGCAATTCGTCGATCATCCCCGTTTCCCTTTAGCCAATGATGGTTGTGCCAATGGCCGCAAGTTTACACGCGGACGGTGAAAGTTGAGCAGTTGGCGTGTGGAGGTTTAAACACGAGGCATTAACAGGAGATTAATCAGGGAAAATGGAGATCAAAATGTGGGAGCGGGCTTGCTCGCGAAGGCGGTGTATCAGACACACATTCAGTGACTGACACTCCGCTTTCGCGAGCAAGCCCGCTCCCACATTTTTGACCGAGTAAGTTATTCCAGAGCCGACGCCGGCCCAAAGAACTCATACCGGCTCTGCGCTTCCGGCACACCCAGGGCCTTCAAGTGACGCTTGATCGCCGCCATGAAGCCTTTAGGCCCCAGGAAGTACGCATCCACATCGCGCTCCTGCGGCAGCCACGCCGCCAGTTGCTCCTGGCTCAGCATCCCGACCTTGTCCGCCGCCGGGCTCACGCCATCATCCTCGGCGTAGCAATAGAAGCGCTTGAGCTGTGGATGCTGCGCCGCCAGGCCGTCCACCCATTCGCGGAACGCATGCACGCCGCCATTACGCGCGCAGTGGATAAAGTGAACCGGACGCTCGGTGGCCAGCGCCGCTTCGAGCATCGGCAATGTTGGCGTGATGCCCACGCCGCCGCTGATCAGCACCAATGGCTTGTCGCTGGCCGCCAGGGTGAACTCCCCCGAAGGCGGGAACAGATCGATGGTCGCACCCACATGGAACTGGTCATGCAGGTAGTTCGACACCCGCCCACCGGCTTCGCGCTTGACGCTGATGCGGTACTGGCCCGAATCGCCACGCGCCGACAGGGAATAGTTGCGGCGCACTTCCTCGCCCTCCATCACCAGCTTCATGCCGATGTACTGCCCAGGCTCGGCGGCCAGGATCGGGCCGTTATCCACAGGCGCGAAGTAAAACGAGATAATTTCCGCGCTCTCCTCCACACGCTTGACCAAGGTGAACGGCCGCGCGCCACGCCAGCCGCCCGGTGCTTGTTCCTTCTCTTTATAGATAGCCGCCTCGGCACCGATCAGGATGTCGGCCAATTGGCCATAGGCGGCGCCCCAGGCACTCATCACTTCAGGGGTGGCGATTTCGCTGCCCAGCACTTCGGAAATTGCCCGCAGCAGGCAGGTACCGACAATCGGGTAATGCTCCGGCAGGATCTGCAGGGCCACGTGCTTGTTGATGATCTTTGCCACCAGATCGCCCAACTGGTCGAGTTGGTCGATATGCCGGGCGTACATCAGCACGCCGTTGGCCAAGGCCCGGGGCTGGTCGCCGCTGGCCTGGTGGGCCTGGTTGAACAGCGGACGTACTTCTGGGTATTCGGACAGCATCATCCGGTAGAAATGGGTGATCAGGGCTTCGCCGCCACTTTCCAGCAGGGGCACGGTGGATTTGACGATGGCACGGTCTTGGGCACTAAGCATGGCAGACTCCTGAGTCTTCTTACTGAATACCCTTTACTACTCAGTATTCATGCCAACTAATAAATCCTTATAAATCAAATGCTTAATATTAATGTAGTCAGTATGACTTCCTACGTTATATAGTCACTATGACCACAAGGAGTCATTATGACTGCGAAGCCGCTGCTCACCACCCTGCTGCCCCTGGTCGCCGACCTGTCCCGCGAGTTGCCCGAAGGCGAGCGTTACCGGCGCCTGCTCCAGGCCATGCGCGCCCTGCTACCCTGCGACGCGGCCGCCCTGCTGCGCCTCGACGGCGAATGGCTGGTGCCGCTGGCGGTGGATGGCTTGAGTACCGACACCCTCGGCC
>NZ_JACARK010000437.1:0-6146 GCF_013386655.1 Pseudomonas sp. K5002
CCACCCAGCACCACGCGCAGCGAAACCTGCTCGCCCAGCAGCGTGGCGGCCATCACCATCGCCACCGGCGGCACCAGGTACAACGCCACTGACGCGCGGCTGACCTCGACATGCCGCAACACATAGGCCCAGGCCAGGTATGCCAGGGCGCTGGGAAAGGCGCCGAGCAACAACACCGCCCAGTTGGCTTGGGTCGATGATTGCGACACCACCGCCGGCAAACCCGGCAAATAGACACACAACAGCAAGGTGCCCGACCACACGGTGTAGCACACCGTGGTCAGCGGGCTGTAGCGCCGGGAATAGTGTTTCTGGATGGTGAAGTAAAGGCTCCACGACAGCGCCGCCAGCAGGATCATCAGTCCACGAGGATCAATCTGCCCCAGGCCATGCTCGCCCCAGATCACCACCAGCACCCCGCTCAAGCCCAGCAGCACGCAACCCCAGCGCCAGCCGGTAACTCGCTCCTTCAAGCCGAAAAACGCCACCAGCACCGTAAACAGCGGAACCGACTGCGCCAGCACACTGGAGGCCGCAGCCGTGACAAATTGCTGGCCGAAATTGATCGTCAGGTGATGCAGGAAAATCCCGAAGAAGCCCAGCACCAGCAACCACGGCAGGTCCCGCAGACGTGGCCGCTCGATCCTCATGACCAACGCGACGCCGGCCATCAATACCGAAGCAATCAGGAACCGTCCCAAGGCCAACTGGCCAGGGCTGTAGCTGTGCAAGGCCAGATGCACGCCAATCGGCGAATACGCCCAACAGAGGATGACGCTGGCAGTGACTAGCGTAAGCTTTACAGGTGACGGGGCTTTCATGAACGGCGTCCAGCAGTGGGAATGCCGTCAGTCTTGGCCCCGGCAAGGCGCAGGACAATTAACCGTTTCTGACTTCTGTAATCACTGGAACTGAGCGATGGAACTGGCCCAACTGAAAATGGTGAAAGCCGTGGCACAAACCGGCAGCGTGGCCCAGGCCGCCCTGCAACTGCACTGCGTGCCGTCCAACATCACCACACGCATCAAGCAACTGGAAAGCGAGTTGGGTACCCCGCTGTTCATTCGCGCCGGGCGCGGGTTGGCGATCAGTGCCGCAGGGGAAGTGTTTCTCGACTACTGCGAGCGCATCCTCGCGCTGGTGGAAGAGTCCAAGCGTGCCGTCGACAGCAACGCGATTCCCCGCGGCAAGCTGCGCATCGGCGCAGTGGAATCCAGCGCCAGTGGCCGCCTGCCGCCGCTGCTGGCCGAATACCATCGACGTTATCCACAAGTGGAGCTGGAACTGGTGACCGGTGCCTGGGCGCAGTTACTCGATGACCTGCAACATCACCGCATCGACGCCGCGCTGGTGGCCGCCGGCGGCAAACGCCCGAAGCTCGAACAAAGCGTGGTCTACAGCGAGCGCCTGGTGCTGATTACCAGCGCCTCCAGCGCACCCATCGAGGACGCCCGGGACCTGGCCGGCCGCACGCTGCTGGTGTGGCCGCCCGGCTGCCCGTATCGCGCCGCCCTGGAGAACTGGCTAAAGCCCCACGACATCAAGCCTGCCATCGCAAGTTATGCCAGTTGGGGCACGATCATTGGCTGCGTCAGCGCGGGGATTGGCGTGGCACTGGCGCCGGAAGGCATCCTGGCGCGCTACGAGCAGGCCAACCAATTGACGTCCTACCGCTTCGACGAATTGGCGGCGGTGGATAACCTGCTGTTCTGGCACAAGGACACCCAACGCCATCTGGCGCGGGATGCCTTTGCGGGGCTGTTGCGGGAGACTTTCGGCTAACCGGTTTTCGCCCCGCTGTGCGTGGGTGCAGGGAGCATCTTCAGCCTTTTGCGGGGGCCAGCCTGGCGTACTGGTCCTGGCTGATCCAGCCCTTGGAAGAGCGGCCTTCGCCATTGATGAACTCGACCTGAGCCCAGCCATCCTTGAACGCCAGTACCGCGACCACATCGTCCTTGACCACGTAGGCACGATGGCTGGCCTTGGCGTCCGGGGTCTTCTGCAGGAAGGCCTTGTCGGACGAAACGGTCACCAGGCCGATCCACTTCTTGGCAGCGGTTTGGGTCAGGTCCAGGCCGGTGGCAATTTCCGGCATCAACACGTTGATGCAGCCGGGATGTTCGCGGCCCTTCTCCACGGTCAGCGTCACACCGTCCGAGGAGGCCGCGACGGTACCCGGATAGGCATCATCCAGCCATGTCGACACCGATGCCTTCGCACCGTCGACCTTGCCCTGCAGGAAGAACGTGCACGAGCGGGTCACGCCCTCGCCCATTTCCTCGGCATAAAACCCCTCCACCTGATGCTCGGGCGTCACGGCCAGCATCAGCCCTTCGTACTTGCCCGAGTGCAGCGTAGCGGCAAACGCCGGCGCACCTGCAGCAACACACACGAAAGAGGCAACCAGCAATCGGGACACGCAACGTTTGAACGGCATTCTATTTTTTCCCTTCAAGTGCTTCGTAGGCTTTTTTGATGCGTTGGTCATAGTCGCCATAATCCTTGCCGTTATAGTTCAGCGCCATGGCGGCGTAATCCTTGTTCTTCATGGCCTTGACCAGGGCCGGGCTCTGGCTGCAAAAACCGAGGAAGGCCTTTAGTTGATGCCCGGCATTAATCTTCATGGCCACCACAAATTCAAACACCGTTTTATAACCGCATGCCGTGAAGTTGGAGCCCATTATCTGAAACATGCCCCAGGAGGCCGATTTCAAGGCCGCTTCCTGATCCAGTGCGAAGGCGGTGGCCATGGTCTCCCAGGCCTTGGTCTGGTCCTTGTTATTGGCCTTCCACTGGGGCCCGGCCTTCTTCACGTAGGGGTACGACAACAGCGGGTGGGTCTGGTCGTATTTACTCTTGGTGTACTTGCGAAAATGGTGCCCTTCAAAGGCGATCACCGGCAACTTGGCCGGGCCGAACCCGGAGCGCCCGCCCGACTCCACCGTGGCGAAGGCCTTGATAATATTGACCGAAATCCCGTTACCCAACTGCGCGGCAGCGTTCTGGAAGTCCGTATCCGTCAGCGTCGTACCGCCGTCGCACGTGGCCTGGAGCATCATCTGCCGGTTGCGCCGCTCGGCCTCGATCATTGCCCGCATGCGGTCCAGATAGTGGTCGACCGTGGCCTGGACCATGTCCGCGCCGGTGTTGCCGAACACATTGAGGAACGTCGGAATACGCAGGGTCGGGTTCGGCTTGACCGGCACCTTCACCGCTTCTTCGATCAGGCTATTGAAGGTGCGCCCGGTAGGGTCGATGACACCATCGGGATGCGCGTATTTCAGGTGGCGGAACTGATACTGGCTGATGCACTGCACCAACTGGCCGTCGCATTTGCCATTTTCCGCCAGGGGGAAACCCAACTTGGGAATGATCAAGTTGAATAAATACTGGATGCATTGAACATCGGCGGGCAAGTTGCGGGCTTTGCCCGGCGCACCGACGGAAGCGCTGATGAGAGTGGGCAACCCTTGCAGGCTTTTCATTACTGACATCCTTGTTAGTTGGAGTAGATGAGCCATAAAGCGCCATCACTTTAATATCATCCATGTGCCACCGACATATTTAGAAATATGTCGCTGGCGCAAACTAACAAGGCGAATTTGGCTTGTCCAGCGCAAGGTTTTAAGGATGTGAGCAATCCCTCACTGACGTCGTCCATGGGAATAATTTTTAAACGGACTGGGCACTTTGCCACTACCTGAGCTACTGTCTGTTTCGCAGGATGCATTGTCGTCCTGACATCTAACAATGACGTCCAGGGACTGACATGAAATCGACCTTTATTGCCTGTGCCATCAGCGGATTGCTCTTCGTCTCGCCAAACACCCACGCAGAAGATTTTGCGGGCTACTTGCTCAAGGCGGTAACGCCAAAAGGTCCGCAATGGCAAACCAAAAACGATGACGAGATGGCATCAGCGTTCGCGAATGCCGGGGTAAAACGATACAAGTGGTCTGCCGACACCGGAAAAGACGAGATCACCCTGTTTGTGTTGCCGGGCCAGAATCAACCGCCAAGCGCGGCCCGTGATTCCGATACCCGGGCCGCCGAGAAGAACTGCAAAAAACATATCAGCCAGACTGACATGGGAGATACCAGCACCCCGTATATGGGCTGGTCGGTGATCTGCACACAGGCGAACGGCAAGGTCATGACCTTGAGGCATTTTGCCTATCAATTAGGGGGCGACACGTACAAGGTTTCCAGGACCTGGAGAGAAATGCCTTCAGAACAAACCGTTGCACAATGGAGCGCAACGCTCGCCAGCATCGCCGACCACATCAACAGCACTAAGCCGTGACACAGGAGGTGCCCATGCGTTGGCTAATCGTGGTATCGACTGTCCTGCTGCTGTTCGGCTGTGCATCCAAACCGCCTGTGGCGCCGCCTGACCTGTCCCGCCCGTCGATCGCCGAGACAAAGTCGGTGGTGTTTGCAGGGAAAACATACGTCCTGAAATACCAGGCCCGGGGCAACGTTCCGCTCTGGGAATATTTCCTCGCACCAGAAAGCGTCAACGCCTGGAGCGAACTGGTGGATTTTCGCCTCGCGCCGCCCCAGACCACCGGCAACGAGCCCCGGGATCTTGCCAACCTGACCGCGCAGGCCCACAAACAGGAATACCCCAACCTTCCGGTGGAGATGTTTTCAGACGAGAAAACCGATGCGATCTACGTGCTGCTGTTTTATCCGACCTCCACACGCAAGGACGGCAGCTTCTTTGAGTTCAATATCTTCAAATACTACAAGGACAACGGGACCGGCCAAATCATCAGCTTCCACTTTGCCAAGAACATCCCGTCCGACACGCCTGCCGCACGACAGGAGTTGCCCGGGCACATGGCGAGGTTGCGCGCAGAAGTGATTCCGGCCATGGGAGAGTTCCCGCTGTACCGTCAGTAACCCTGATGAGCGAACAGCAGAAATCGCTTCGCAGATGACGATTGTCAGCGAAGGGCTTCATAAAAGTATTTTTTTGAATCAAGGAGGGTTGCGTTATGGAGGCAACCCCACCAGCCACACCCCGGCACACAATGTTCCCGCTGTGGCTGCTGCCTTCCGGCTCTGACCAGGTTCACGGGTAATCGTTGCGGGGGGACCGATGGGGTCACCATAACGACGCTCGCCTCTCGGCAAGCCGCGCCATTGTACCGATCTCATCGGAAGTTACAACCGTTGGCGCGGGATTAAAAATATCTGATGGTTCAAGTACTTGGCTGCAGGAGCAAGCTTGCTCCTACAAAAGCACGACCTCGTCCGCCCGACCGCCCTCTTGCTGGATCACCAGGTGAATGAAGTGCAGCTTGGCAATCACCGCCGGCGGCAGGACGAACGGATAGAAATCCGGCTGGCCCATGCTGCGGGACAGTTCGTTGAGCATGCCGGCCAGTTCGATCCACGCATTGACGAATGACAGGAACGCCGTGCCGCCGGGATGCCCGGGGTCGTAGAGGGTGCTGAGGGGGAACGGCTGGTAATCCAGGTCCATCTCCCGGGCGCTCATGCCGAAGCCCAGCGCGGTGTCGACGGCGTCCATCATGTGCAGGTAATGCGCCCAGGTTTCCGCCCAGTCTTCCCACGGGTGCATGGTGGCGTAGGCGCTGACGCAGGTTTGCTGCCAGTCCGGGCGCGGGCCGTTCTGGTAGTGCTGCTCCAGGGCGTCGGCGTAGCTGGCGCGCTCGTCACCGAACAGCGTGCGGAACGGCTCCAGCCAATGGCTGTTTGCGATCAGGCGGTCCCAGTAGTAATGGCCGACCTCGTGACGGAAGTGACCGAGCAAGGTGCGGTAAGGCTCGCGCATCTGTACGCGAATTTTCTCACGGTGGGCGTCGTCGGCTTCCTTGATGTCGAGGGTGATCAGGCCATTGGCGTGGCCGGTGGTGGGCGCGTTGCCTTCCAGGTCGATGCCGACAAAATCGAAGGCCAGGCCGGTGTCTTCATCGACCGTCTTGGGAATCACCTGCAAGCCCAGACTGATGAGTTGGGCCACCAGACGACGCTTGGCGGTTTCGACCTTGCGCCAGCGTTCGGGGTTTTCGGGGATCGACAGGTCGGGAATGGTGCGGTTCAGGCTGCAGGCCACGCACAAGACCTGGCCGTTGTCGGCGGGCAGCAGCCAGTTGCAGGCGGCCGGCGTGTCGAGG
>NZ_JACARK010000438.1:0-402 GCF_013386655.1 Pseudomonas sp. K5002
CCTTCACGCCCACCAGCCAGGCCACCGGCACCATCACCAACTGGGCCGCGACGATGCAGGCCGAGGTCAGCGGCGTGGCCATCTGCAGGTTGATCTGCGACAGCTTCTGGCTGACCAGCGGCAGCATGGCCGCATTGGCCAGGTGAAACAGCGCGCAGCAGATGGCAAACAGCATCAAGGGCCTGTTCGCCAGAAGCACGGCCAATCCCGACGGTTGTTCATGGCCGGTGCCATGCGCAGGGTCGAAACCCCGTGCGACTTCGTGGTCGATTGCCTGGGCTGACACGCAGCTGACCGCGATGACACTCGCCGCAGCCATGACTGCCATCAGATAGAACACCGCCACCGGGCCGAACAGGTAGGCGAACCCACCAGCGAGCAGGGCCGCCACCGCGTTGCCGG
>NZ_JACARK010000439.1:0-373 GCF_013386655.1 Pseudomonas sp. K5002
GGGTATTGACGAAGAACCCGATCAGGCCTTCGGTCTCGACCCGGTTGCGGTTGGCAATCGGTACGCCCACGCGGATGTCCGACTGGCCGCTGTAACGGTGCAGCAGGCCCTGGAACGAAGCCAGCAACAGCATGAACAGGCTGCAACCTTCACCCAGCGCCAGTTGCCGCAGCTGTTGGCCCAATGCCTGCGGTAACTGGACGGCCAGACGGGCGCCGGCAAAGCTCTGGCGTGCCGGTCGCGGACGGTCCGCAGGCAGCTCCAGCAATGGCTGTTCAGCGCCGAGGACGTTGGTCCAGTAAGCCAGCTGCCGCTCACGCTCACCGGCGTCCATCCATTGGCGTTGCCACACCGCGTAATCGGCATACTGGAT
>NZ_JACARK010000439.1:491-1035 GCF_013386655.1 Pseudomonas sp. K5002
TGCATCGACCAGCCATCGGAGACGATGTGATGCTGGGTCAGCACCAGCACCTGTTCATCGGCGGCCACCTGCAGCAGCCCGACCCGCAGCAGCGGACCGTTCTGCAGGTCGAACGGCCGGCTGATCTGATCGCGAACAAACGCCTGGATCTGCTCGGCCTGGTTGGCCGAGGTCAGGTCGAGAAACTGCGGCGTCAGCAGCGGACCGGACTCGGCATGGATAACCTGGAACGCACGCTCGTCCTTCTGGACAAAGGTCGTGCGCAAACTCTCGTGACGCTGCACCAGTGCGCTTAAGCTGCGTTGCAACGCCTTCAAATCCAGGTGGCCATGAATCCTTAGCGCCGCAGGGATGTGGTACGCCGCACTGGAGGGTTCCATTTGCCAAAGGAACCACTGGCGTTGCTGGGCGTAGGACAGGGGCAACGGTTGATCACGCGGCACCCTTGGAATGCGCGCAGGCATCGCCGCCTGGATTGGCTCAAGCGCAGCCACGCAAGCCTTGAGGCTGGCATTTTCGAACAGCTTGCGCAGTTGCAGGTTCA
>NZ_JACARK010000044.1:0-94555 GCF_013386655.1 Pseudomonas sp. K5002
CAGCCAGCAGATCAGCCAGTTGGGCCCCCTCAAGGCCGCGATCTTCAACGTCGGCAACTCCGTCGCAGCGCCGACCCTGGAGTTGAGCGCGCAGTTGTTCGAGCAGACCTGGCGGGCATCGACCCTGGGTGGCTTCCTGTTTGCCCGCGAGGCCACCCGCTTGCTGCTCGACAGTGGTGGCGGCAGCCTGTTGTTCACCGGGGCTACCGCTTCATTGCGAGGCAAGCCACCGTTCGCCGCCTTTGCTGCCGCGAAGGCGGGCTTGCGCTCACTGAGCCAGTCATTTGCCCGCGAGTTCGGGCCACAAAACGTGCACGTCGCCCATGTGGTCATCGATGGCGCCATCGACGGTGAGCGCGTGCAAAGCCGGGCCCCGGATTACCTGGCGCGACTGGGGGAAGACGGTGCGCTGAAACTCGAAGACATCGCCGACGCCTATTGGTACCTGCACACCCAACCGCGCAGCGCCTGGACCCAGGAACTGGACCTGCGGCCCTTCAAGGAACCCTTCTGAAAACCGCCTCACGGCTGGAGGATTGTTCATGGGAACTCATCAGACTCATCTCGCCCCGCCATCGGTCATCGGCGAACTCAACTACCTGCTGGACACCGGCGAGCGACCGGTGAACTACACCTTCCCGCAGCCAGACGGCACACCCAAGCGCAACGGCGTGCTGGACCCCACCCAAGTGAGTATTCACAACGCCCGGTCGCTCGACGAACCGGCTTGTCTGGATCGCAACGGTTTCGAAAGGATCGACCACACCAGCTCGGTGCCTGACCTGGAAAACGATGATCAGGTCCGTGAACACTACTATCCGGAAACCGAAGCCTTGCTCAAGCAACAGACCGGTGCGGTGAAAGTGGTGATCTTCGACCACACCATCCGGGTGGACGAGCCTGGACGCGAGGACCGCGGGCTGCGTGAGCCGGTGCGGTACGTGCATAACGACCAGACCGAGCGCTCGGCGATTCGCAGGGTACGTGATCATTTGCCTGCGGATGAGGCTGAACAGCGGCTGCTGGAGCGGTTTGCGATTATTAACGTCTGGCGGCCGATTGGTGCGCCGGTCCTGAGTACCCCACTCGCCCTGTGCGATGCGCAAAGCATGGCCGAGAGCGACTTTCTGCCCAGCGACCTGGTGTATCCGGACAAGGTTGGCGAGACTTTTTCGGTCAAGGCCAATCCCGCACATCGCTGGTATTACTACCCGCAGTTGCGGCCGGATGAAGTGCTGCTGTTGAAGATCCATGACTCGCGTAGCGATGTTGCAAGGCGCAGCGCACATACGGCGTTTGATGACCCGACTACGCCGGTGGATGCACCGCCAAGGAGGAGTATCGAGGTGCGGGCGTTGGTGTTTTTTGGGAATGCAGGCAAATAAAAAGGCCGCGAGATAAATCTCGCGGCCTTTTTAAATTATATGGTCGGGACGGAGTGATTCGAACACTCGACCCCTAGCACCCCATCTCCTTTTTTATACATCTTGAAAGCTTCCAAAATTTTACTCTGGATTTTTCTAAGCGAGTATTTACTTGAGCTCCAGCGGTGTTCCGCTCTACGAGAGTCCAGTAACGTCCATCAAGAGCCGACGTTTTTGTGGGGGGAAAAGTAGGGGGAACCCATTTTATGGCCAAAATCACCATCAAAGAACTCGAGTCGCTGACCGTTAATGATGCCGGCCGGATACTCAGGGAGGATGGCAATCTCGCCGGTCGAATTTCAGCCCGTAAGGACGGTGTGTTGGTCAGCTTTTTCTCGCTATCGGTGGGGCGAGCAGAACAAAGAGTACGCCTGCGGCGTCTTGGCCGCGCAAATCCCTGGCGGACATCCGCAAGGCACGCAACCAGACCCGAGCACTTATTGATGAACAGATGAATCCCAACGGTACGCGGCGCCTTAGAAGCAATCAGTAGGAACGAAGCGTTTATCAATATGACACTCGCAGTGCTGATGGCGCCGGAGTGACTTCGTCTTCGAGTCAAAAGGTGCATGTGACTTAATTCCTCCGCCGGTAAAAGTATCCAAACAATCCCGTTGGGTGATTTCCTCAAAATTACTGCTGTAATTCAACCGTTGACGGCAAGCTCAGGCTGCTTTCACAGAATTTGGTTGTGTTGCGTAGACCTGTTGAATCCACAGCCAAAAACGGACCTTCGGCAGATCAAGCTCGTAGGTTTTCTACTCCCGCATTTCACGCTACAGCGGCAGAGGTCGATCCTGCACGACACGCTTCATAACAAGCGTTGAGGTCAATCGTTGAACATTGGGCAATGTCGAAAGGCTCTCATCGTAGAGCTGTTGAAAGGCCGGTAAATCCTGGGTGATGACATGCAGCAGGTAGTCCGGCTCGCCAAACAACCGCTGGGCATCGACCACTTGCGGGATATCGATGAGTGCCGTCTCAAACGCTTCGACAGCCTGCCTGTCGCCCTCACGCAGCGTGGCAAATACCATGGCGGAGAAGTTGAGCCCCAATGCACTCGGGTCCAGTTGTGCTCTGTAGCCAAGCAACACACCCGACTCTTCCAGTGCCCGCACCCGCCGGTGGCAAGGGGAAAGGCTCAGCCCCACGCGTTCGGCAAGCTCGGTGACCGATAGGCGACCATCTTTTTGCAACTCAGAAAGAATCTTGCGATCAATCCTATCCATTTAGAAAAATCTCCCATTCTTAAATGGTTTCATGACCATTTTTGAAAACAAATTCTAACAAGTTTTACTTATTCTTCTTCACACAAATTATTGTTGGAGCGGGACGATGCAAAGCGCGGTGTGTTATCTGCGGGAATGGGTAGCGCCATGACCTTAAGTATTTTCGTGGCCTTCTGGGCGGTGTCCATTTTGTTCGTCATCACACCAGGTGCTGATTGGGCTTACGCGATTTCGGCGGGGTTGAGGGGACGGGTAGTCATACCCGCCGTGGGCGGGCTGTTGTCCGGTCACTTGCTCGCAACGGTGATTGTTGCAGGTGGTGTCGGCACGCTGGTGGCGAACCACCCAGTTGCCTTGTCGGTACTTACCGTTACTGGTGCGGGTTATTTACTGTGGTTGGGCATCAACATGCTTGCCTGCCCTGCTACACCCCACGCAGATGACATTCAGGCATCGGGCTCATGGAAGCGCTGGGCGATCAAGGGCCTTTGCGTAAGCGGGCTGAATCCGAAGGTGTTTCTGCTGTTCCTGGCACTATTGCCTCAATTCACCGACGCTGCCGCTGCCTGGTCTGTGCCGATGCAGATGATTGCGCTGGGGCTCATCCACACCGTCAGTTGCGGCGTGATCTATCTGCTGGTCGGATTTGGCTCTCAGGTCGTACTGCAAGCACGTCCCGCAGCGGCCCGATTCGTCAGCCGTTTCTCCGGAGCGGCCATGATCATCATCGCCGTCGTTTTGCTCAGCGAGCAGATGCTCGGTTAATTCATTTTTCAGCGAGACAACCTCATGAGCGATCAGCCTTCCCCGTATGGCAACACCAAACCGACGACACGAGTCCGAATCCCGCATCTGAAGCAGATGAAAATTGAAGGCCAGAAATGGGCAATGCTTACCGCGTATGACATGTACAGCGCCGCAATTTTCGAAGAGGCCGGTATACCTGTCCTGCTGGTGGGCGACTCCGCGTCCAACAATGTCTACGGCAATGACTCCACGTTATCCGTCACCGTAGACGAACTGATTCCTCTGGTTCGCGCCGTCAGCCGTTCGACACGGCGAGCACTGGTGATTGCCGACCTGCCTTTCGGCTCTTATCAAGCATCGGCGGAGCAATGCTTCCACACGGCCGTGCGATTCATGAAAGAGGCCGGTGCGCAGGCGGTCAAACTCGAAGGCGGCATCGAAATGCTGCCTCAGGTCGAGAAGCTTGTTAGCTCAGGCATACCGGTCATGGCGCACATTGGCTTCACCCCCCAAATGGAACATCAACTGGGTGGCTACCGCGTCCAGGGCCGGGGCGATGATGCACAGCGTCTGATAGACAGTGCCAAGGCATTTGAAGCAGCAGGCGCATTCGCTATTTTGATTGAGATGGTGCCGGGGGATGTGGGGCGAGCAATCACTGAAGCCATTTCAATTCCTACCGTCGGGATTGGCGCGGGTAACCAATGCGATGCCCAGGTGCTGGTGTGGCAGGACATGGCAGGGCTGCGCACCGGTCGCCTACCGCGCTTCGTCAAACAGTACGCCGACCTTCGTTCGGTACTTCACACGGCAGCGAGCGACTTTGCACGCGAAGTCGGTGAAGGGACATTTCCAAGTCCTGAACATACGTTTTAACCGCCCACCCTCATCAATCCAGGGAGCCTTTATGAAGAGTCTGAGACAACGTGCCGCCGAAGGCCTCCAGGTCGGTGACCAGTTCACAATAGCCCGCTGTTTCTCAGATGACGATATCCGTCATTTCGCGCAGGTTTCCCGCGACTACAACCCGGTCCATTGCGACGCACGCTATGCACAGCTGCGTAAGTTCAAGGCACCCATCGCCCATGGACTTCTGACAGCTAGTTTAGTGACGGAGATTGGCGGGCAAATCGGTTGGCTGGCAACCGGGATGAATTTCGTGTTCAAGCGACCGGTTTACGCGGGAGAGCAGATCACCTGCCACTGGCTCATCGCGGACATCGATGAACGCGGCCATGCTAAAGCCGAAGTCAGGATAATGAATGCAGAAGGCATCACTGTAATGGAGGCAACAACTTCTGGTGTGCTACCTGGAACTGAAGAGCGTGAATGCCTCAAGCTGATGCTCTCTGAAGGAGATCCCACCAACGGTGCTGCCAATTCCATGAATTGATAGCTTGGAAATGGTCACTGAAGTGAGGCGTCCTTGCCCCGTTGTCACGATTTTATGCGGCCTTTAGCGTTCTGAACCGAATATTCAATGCCTCCACCGCCAGCGAAAAAGCCATGGCAAAGTAGACATACCCTTTAGGCACGTGTTGCCCCATGGCGTCCGCGATTAGCACAACTCCCACGACAATCAAGAATGCCAAGGCAAGCATTTTCAAACTTGGATGCTTGTCGATAAACGCACTGATAGCTCCGGCAGCCAGCATCATGATCAGCACAGCGACGACAATGGCGGCGATCATCACCGGTACATGAGAGACCATACCCACAGCAGTGATGACCGAATCGAGGGAAAACACGATATCGATGATCGCGATCTGAATAATCGTGCTCAGAAAGCCTGCGCCCTTCTTACCAAACGCTGACTCGCCCTCCTCGCCTTCTTCCAGCTCCTGAAAGATTTCGCTGCTGCTTTTCCACAATAGAAACAATCCACCAAAGAACAGAATCAAATCACGCCCTGAGATCCCTTGATCGAAGACATGAAAGAGATCAGCCGTCAGGCGCATGATCCAGGTGATGGACAGCAGTAAAAGAATGCGGGTGACCATGGCCAACGCCAGGCCAAAGAAACGTGTTTTCGGCTGCATGGCCTTGGGCATTCGGCTGACCAAAATTGAAATCATGATGATGTTGTCGATACCCAGGACGATTTCCAACACTGTCAGGGTAAAAAACGCGATCCAGATTTCCGGATTGAGAAACCATTCCATAACGTCAAAACTCTCGATTGCTCAGAAAAAAAAAGGCACTGCCAAAAGTGGCAATGCCCGCATGCTCAGATGAGCGAGTCGTGGTAAGCCGCATCGCCTCGACGGGGGCGACCAAACCAATCGTCGGTACGGCGATGCACTGATGGCACCTGTCAGCCAATCAGACGGTAAGAAGCGACTTGCCATCCATCTCTGACGGAATCGGCACATTCAGCATCTGCAACAAGGTTGGCGCGATATCGCACAGCCGGCCGCTCTTCAGCCCCTTACGATTGTTTTGCTCACTGACCAGAATCAGCGGAACCGGATTCAAGGTGTGAGCCGTGTGTGCCTGACCAGACTCGACGTCGAGCATTTGTTCGACGTTGCCATGGTCGGCTGTAATCAGGCATTCGCCACCTGCGGCGAGCGTCGCCTCAACCACCCGGCGCAGACAGTCATCAAGCACTTCTACGGCCTTTACAGCAGCGTCAAAAGACCCGGTGTGACCCACCATGTCACCATTGGCATAGTTGCAAACGATCAGATCGAATGTGCCGCCGGCGATAGCGTTGACCAGTTTGTCCGTCAACAGGGGGGCGCTCATCTCAGGCTGGAGATCGTAGGAAGCAACGTCCGGTGAAGGAATCAGGATCCGCTCCTCCCCCTCGAAAGGCTGCTCTCTACCACCGTTGAAAAAGAACGTCACGTGGGCGTACTTCTCGGTTTCGGCAATGCGCAATTGTGTCTTCCCAAGTCTGGCCAAGTGTTCCCCCAAGCTGTTGTGAATAGCTTCGGGAGGGAATGCACAGAGGCAACTCAGCTCTTCGGAATACTGCGTCAATGTCAGCAAGCGATCCTTGTCCAGCACGAAAGGACGCTCGAACATCGGGAAATTCGGCTGGATCAACGCCTGGCTCAATTCCCGCGCCCGGTCGGGGCGAAAGTTCATGAAGATCATGGCGTCATCGGCACCGACACTCACGGATTGTCCAATCGTGGTCGGCTTGACGAACTCATCCGACTCCCCACGTTCGTAAGCGGCAGACAAGGCTTCAGCAGCTGTTTCAGCCTGCTGTTCGGCGTCAGCGCAAACAATCAGTCGGTAGGCCGATTCAACGCGAGGCCAGCGGTTGTCGCGATCCATTGCATAGTAGCGGCCGACCAGTGAAACAATGCGCCCGGCCCCCTGTCTCGCGAACGCGCTTTCCAAGGCTTCCAGTGAGGCTAAAGCGCTCTTGGGCGGCGTGTCTCGGCCATCGAGAAAGCCATGCACATAAACTTTCTCGACACCCTGCTCAACCAGGCAACCACAAGCCGCGATAATCTGATCGATATGACTATGCACTCCGCCCGGAGAAAGGAGCCCCATCACATGCACAGCACCATCGCGACTCTTCACCCCTTGGAGCAACGCCTGTAGTGCCGGGTTTTGTGAGAACTCTCCGTCCGCGAGCGCTTTATCAATTCGGGTCAGACTCTGGTAAACCACCCGCCCCGCACCGAGATTCATGTGGCCAACCTCGGAGTTCCCCATCTGACCTTCTGGCAGTCCAACAGCAAGACCTGACGTTTCGATCTCGCTGTGGGCGAAACGCTTAAGCAGCGCATCAAACGTCGGCTTTCTCGCTGCGGCGAAAGCATTCGATTCAGTAGCCTGCCGAATACCCACGCCATCAAGAATAATCAAAGAGCGCGCAGTCATCTTGCCCCCTAGAAGATGTAGTCAGTGGTCAAGAAGCTCGACGCACGATTGCGAATAATGTCGCTGACCAGTTCCTTGTTGCTTTCCTGGAACTTGGTGGCGACAAGCGTGCGAATGGAGAACACGCGCAAGGCGTCATGAACGGATAGCGTCCCTTCGGCAGAGTTTTTGCGACCGTTGAATGGAAAGCTGTCTGGACCGCGCTGGCATTGTGCGTTGATGTTGATACGCCCCACCTGATTGGCGAAGGCATCGACCAACCTGCCCACTTGCGCGGAATCCTTGCCGAAAATACTGAGCTGTTGGCCGAAATCCGAATCCAGGACGTATTCGATGACTGTGTCCAGATCGCGGTAAACCACCACTGGCACCACCGGGCCGAACTGCTCCTCGTGGTACACGCGCATGTCAGATGTCACTGGGTACAACAAGGCTGGATAGAAGAATGTTTCGCAGACTTGACCGCCACCCGCATTGACGACTTTGGCGCCTTTGCTGACAGCATCGGTCACAAGACCGGTGAGGAAATCAGTCTTGCCGGGCTCTGGCAGTGGCGTTAAAGCAACCCCTGCCTCCCAAGGCATGCCCGGTTTCAGCTGGGCAAGCTTCGACTGAAATTTATCGAGGAAGGCATCAACGACGTTTTCATGCACAAAAAGAATTTTCAGCGCCGTGCATCGTTGGCCATTGAAAGACAGTGAACCGGTAACGGCCTCTGAAACGGCGTTATCCAAATCGACATCAGGCAGGACGATGCCTGGGTTTTTCGCATCCAGGCCAAGTGCTGCACGCAGGCGGTGCGGCTTTGGGTGCAGCTTTTTTAGATCACTGGCAGCCTTGTTGGTACCGATGAACGCGAAGACATCGATCTTGCCGCTGGCCATCAAAGCGCTGACAGTTTCTCGGCCACTGCCGTAGATGATGTTGATGACCCCTGCCGGAAAGCTGTCACGGAACGCTTCGAGCAGAGGTCGGATCAGCAAAACACCGAACTTGGCGGGTTTGAACACCACGGTATTGCCCATGATCAAAGCCGGGATCAACGTAGTGAACGTCTCGTTCAGGGGATAGTTGTAAGGCCCCATGCACAGAGTCACACCCAAGGGAACGCGGCGAATCTGTCCCAAGGTGTCTTGCTCAAGCTCGAAACGGCTTGAACGACGATCCAGTTCCTTCAGGGCATTGATGGTGTCGACGATGTAATCACAAGTGCGATCGAACTCTTTCTCCGAGTCCTTCAGGTTCTTGCCGATCTCCCACATCAACAACTTCACCACGGCTTCGCGCTGTTCGCGCATACGCTTGAGGAAAGCCTCCACGTGACGGATACGCTCGACCACACGCATCGTGGGCCAGGCGCCTTGACCACGATCATAGGCCTGCACCGCAGCATCCAATGCGGTCATGGCAGTCTGCGCATCAAGAAGCGGTGTACTGCCCAAAATGACTGACTCGTATCCCGACTCTTTCTTCAGGCACACAGGGCTACGGACCGGAGCTATTGGACCGTCCCACAATTGCAACTCACCATTGACGAGATAGTCGCGCTGTTCGATGGCCGGTCCTGGACGGAAAGCGGCGGGGATTTCGTCAGCACTCGGAAACAGTGCTTCAAGTCGATTGTTCAAAGTCATTTTTATACCTCGGTGCCTGCACCAGGCGCTGCCCGTAAACAGTGAATGGATACGCAGCGCCTACACATTGAAAAGAATTCAGATCGCGATAGATTCGGTCGTTGGGTTGGCCTCAGCTGCCCTGCAAATGGCTGCGAAAGACATCGCATCCAGAGAAGCTCCGCCGATCAAGCCGCCATCGATATCGGGTTGATTGAACAGTTGCTCGGCGTTGTCGGCCTTGACACTTCCACCGTACAAAATCCGGCAATCAGCGGCGGCTGCGCGGTCTTCGTCAGCCAACCACTGGCGGATGTGTCGATGCACTGCTTGCGCCTGCTCTGGCGTCGCCGTTTCACCGGTACCAATCGCCCAGACAGGCTCGTAGGCAATGACGCCTTTAACCAGATCATGAATGCCAACAGCCTTCAGTACCGCGCTCAACTGTGTGGTGACGATCGCTTCAGTTTCGCCGCCCTGACGTTGCGCCAGGGTTTCGCCCACACACAAAACCGGAATGAGCCCAGCGCGAAGCGCAGCAGCAAATTTCTCTGCCACCAGGTCATCGTTCTCTGAGTAAAGTGCCCGGCGTTCCGAATGCCCGACCAACACGAAGCGGCAGCCGATGTCGTGGAGCATCGAAGCGCTGACTTCACCGGTATGAGCGCCTGATAGCTGGGAGCTAAGATTCTGAGCCCCCAGCGAAACGTCTGAATCATCCAGCAAATCAGCGACCGTCGTCAGGTAGGGAAACGACGGGCAGACTGCTACTTCAACGCTTTCAAAACGCGAAATCACCGGAAGTACGCTACGCAGCAATGACGCATTGGCAGTGCTGCTCCCGTTCATTTTCCAGTTGCCGATCACCAGCTTTTTTTTGTTCGAAGAGGTCTGCATGATTCAGGCTTTCCTGTTCAAAAGCGCAGCGGCGTTGTAAGGCGCTCGCTCCTGCAAGGCCTCTTCAATGCGCAACAAACGGTTGTATTTACCTACACGATCCGAGCGGCTGAGGGAGCCTGTCTTGATCTGTCCCGCGCAAGTGGCGACGGCGAGGTCGGCAATGGTGGTGTCCTCGGTCTCACCCGAACGATGGGAAATGACTGCGGTGTACCCGGCATCTTGCGCCATGCGGATGGCGTCCAGCGTCTCGCTGAGTGTTCCAATCTGGTTGAATTTGATCAGGATCGAATTACCGATTCCTTTCTGAATTCCTTCTCGCAGTATTTTGGTGTTGGTTACGAACAGGTCGTCACCCACCAATTGCAGGTGACCCAGTTTTTGAGTCAGACCTGCCCAGCCGTCCCAATCGCTTTCGTCCATCCCATCTTCAATAGAAATAATCGGGTATTTGTCACAGAGCATCGCCAGGTAATCAGCGAAGCCTGCCGAACTGAATGCCTGATCTTCACCGGCGAGCACATATTGACCGCCCTCGTAAAACTCAGAGGCAGCACAATCGAGTGCCAGGGTAATGTCTTTTCCCAGCTCGTAACCCGCTCTACTGACTGCTTCCTTGATAACAACCAGCGCTTCTTCGTTGGAGGCCAGGGAAGGAGCAAAACCACCCTCATCCCCCACCGCGGTGCTCAGGCCACGCTCCGACAACACTTTCTTCAAGGAATGGAACACCTCGGCGCCCATGCGCAGCCCTTCCCGGAACGACGATGCTCCGACTGGCTGAATCATGAACTCCTGAATATCAATGTTGTTATCGGCGTGCTCACCACCGTTGATGATGTTCATCATCGGAACCGGCATGCTGAACTTGCCCGGCGAGCCGTATAGCGCAGCCAAATGTTCGTATAAGGGAATGTTCTGAACCTTGGCAGCCGCTTTGGCGGTCGCCAGCGAAACGGCAAGAATCGCGTTGGCTCCCAGAATGCTCTTACTTTCCGTGCCATCCAGGGCGATCATGACATTGTCGATTTCGCGCTGATTCAATGCATCCAGTCCGATCAGGCACTCGCGGATCGGGTTGTTTACATTCTCGACTGCCCGCATGACACCTTTGCCCATGTAGCGCGATGCGTTGTCTCGCAGTTCAAGCGCCTCACGTGAACCGGTCGAGGCACCAGAGGGGACGCTGGCGGTGGCCGTCACTCCATTCACGAGAGTTACCACGGCTTCAACAGTCGGGTTCCCTCGCGAGTCCAGAATTTCCCGAGCGATGATTCGTTGTATTTGGCTGTTCTTGTTAAGCATGGTTTTCCCCCTTCGGATGGTTCGGAGCTAACGTGTCGTCGCTCTGCGACGTCAGTAATTCCTGCTGCTCCGCGTACTGCTCACGAAAATTGAAATCTCTTGGCCACGATTCACTTTCAGTCGAGTCCTGGTCTACTGAACTGATCTCACTCATCAGTGCTTCCTCACTCAGCGAATGGCTTCACCGACACACACGACTCGAAGGGAGTTAGTGCCGCCTTGGGCGTTGGCGTAGTCGCCTTTGGTAATCAGAACGTGATCGCCAGCCTTCACGACGCCACGCTGGGTCAGCTCCGCAACGGCCTTCTCGTTCACCAACTCTGGGGCGAAATCATCGCTGTCGAAAGGAATGGTGGTGACACCACGGAAAAGCGTGACCCGATTCTGAGTAGCCAGATTGCGAGAAAACGCAAAAATGGGCAGATGTGAGCGAATGCGCGACATCAAACGAGGGGTATCGCCGCTTTCCGTCATGCAGATAATGGCTTTGACGCCATGCAGATGGTTCGCTGCATACATTGCCGACATGGCAATGGATTCATCGATCTTGTGGAACACTTGATCGACACGATGCTTGGAGCGATGGGACTGAGGGTGCTTTTCCGCACCGATGATAATCCGGTGCATGGCCTCAACCGTCTCGATCGGATAGGCACCGGCCGCAGTTTCAGCGGAGAGCATCACCGCATCGGTCCCATCGAGCACCGCATTGGCAACGTCGAAAACTTCAGCGCGGGTCGGCATTGATTGAGTGATCATCGACTCCATCATCTGCGTCGCCGTGATTACCACGCGATTCAGCGTGCGGGCACGGTCGATAATCAGCTTTTGCACGGCAACCAATTCTGCGTCGCCAATCTCAACACCTAGATCGCCACGAGCGACCATGACACCTTCCGACGCTTCAATGATCGCATCCAGAATGCGTAGGTCATTGACGGTTTCTGCGCGCTCAATCTTGGCGATCAGACCTGCCTGCCCTCCTGCTTCATGCAGCAGTCGACGAGCCAACTGCATGTCCGACGCATCGCGCGGGAACGACACGGCGAGGTAATCCACCTGCATTTCTGCGGCAGTCTTGATATCGGCGAAGTCCTTCTCCGTCAGTGCCGATGCAGACAACCCGCCGCCTTTACGGTTGATGCCTTTGTTGTTCGAAAGCGGCCCGCTGACCAGGACTTCGCAGATCAATTGTGTGGCCTCGACCTTCAAGACCTTAAGCTCAATTCGCCCATCATCAAGCAGCAGAATGTCGTCTGGGCGGCTATCGGTAATCAGCGCTTCGTAGTCAATACCGACTCGCTGCTTGTCCCCCGCATTCTTGTCCAGAGAAGCGTCGAGAACGAACTGCTGACCCTTTTCGAGGATCACTTTTCCTTCAGCAAACCGCGCAATTCGAATTTTCGGACCTTGCAAATCTGCCAGCACCGCCACGAAGCGACCGTGCTTGGCAGCCAACTCACGGACCAATCTGGCACGGGCAATGTGATCCTCAGCCTTGCCGTGGGAAAAATTCAGACGCACGACATCCACGCCCGCTTTCACCAATCCCTCGATGGCTTCGAATGATTCTGTTGCTGGCCCTAACGTGGCCACGATCTTGGTTCTGCGCTGCATGACAGATGCTTCCTCGAACAGGGTTTTATTATTGAATGCAAAGGAATTCCGGATTCTGTTTATGGCTATTAGCGTGTAAATAACCAATCAGAGCAAAGCAATCTGATCGGTCGCCCTAACAACCTCGGCTCGATTAAATCCTTTAAACCTCATAGGTTCTGCCTTACACACAAATCTTCGAGGTGAGCTGTCTAGAAAAATCGCCTAAAAAATATTGGCACATTGACACACCAAAATGCAATACTATTTTAATCAGCACAAATACACGCATCCGGCCAAGACCCGGATCCTGCCAAAGGGACAATGCTCATGCTGCCAAGACACCTCTCAATCGCCAGTCGAATGGTTCTCGGGTTTTTCATCATTGCTGCGCTGAGCGTCGCCCTGGGGGTATTCGCACTGCGGCAGATTGACGAGGTGCAAGATCAATCGATCCAAATCAAGGACAACTGGCTTCAGCGAGTCCGTGCGTTAGGTGCCGCGAGTGCCGCACTGAATCGCTATCGGATGGGATCGATGCAGCACATCCTTTCGGTCAGCGAAAAAGACATGCAGTCCTACGAGGACAAAACCGCCGGGCGGTTACAGCAAGTTCGGGAGCAAATGCAAACCTACGCTCAATTGCTGATCAGTGATGAAGACAAGGGCCGTTTGAGCGCGTTCAACGCCAGCCTGGAGGTGTATGCAAAGAATCACCTCGAATTGCTCAAGCTATCTCGTCAAGGCGATAAGCCCGGGGCAAGGGAGTTTTTGATGACCATCAGAGACTCATACGACCAGATGACCAAGAACTTCGATGACCTGATTGATCGCTCGAACCAAGGGGCAGAAGCCGCGGGTAATCAATCAATCGATGCCTATCAACGTGCTATCAGAGGCGTGGTGCTGGTCATCATCATGGTTGGCATCGGCACAATTCTGGTGGCGTGGCTACTGACCCGTAGCATCACTGCACCGCTGAATGAAGCCGTAAGAGCGGCCAGAACAATCGCCGAGGGTGATTTAAGTAAACCGATCCAACCAACCGGTAATGATGAAGCCACTCGCCTGCTCGAATCTCTGGCGACCATGCAGAACAACCTGATCAAAACCCTGAGTCAAATCTCAGGATCTTCGAAGCAACTGACCTGCGCCACCGCTCAACTGAACACCGTCACAGCGGCGTCAGGCCAGGATATTCATCAGCAACATGCAGAGATCGAACAGGCAGCCACGGCAGTCAATGAGATGACAGCAGCCATTGAGGAGGTGGCCCGTAATGCGCTGTCGACCTCAGAGTTGTCACTGGCTTCCCGGGACATTGCTCTCCGCGGCCAGCAGCGCATGGTAGAAACCCTCGGTGCAATCGAGACACTCACCCGAGACGTGCAACTCAGCTCAAAACAAGTGGAAGGTCTGGCGGATCAGGCACAAGGCATCGGCAAGGTTCTGGACGTGATTCGCACGATCGCCGAACAAACCAATCTGTTGGCGCTGAACGCTGCCATTGAAGCAGCGCGGGCGGGTGATGCGGGGCGAGGATTTGCTGTGGTCGCCGATGAAGTCCGTGCGCTCGCTCACCGTACCGCGCAGTCCACGCGAGAAATTGAAGACATGATCAGCGGGATCCAGAGCGGAACGGATACTGCCGTGTCGACCATGCTCAGCAGCAGTGAAAACACCCGCCTCACACTCTCTTTAGCCCAGTCCACCCAAAGTGCTTTGGCAGAAATCGTGGCCGCCAACGACGACATCAACCAACGAAATTTGATGATCACGACGGCGACTGAGGAACAAGCCCATGTTGCGCGTTCGGTCGACCAGAACTTGCTCAACATCCGAGACCTGTCTGTTCAATCAGCCACAGGCTCACAACAAACCACCAGTGCGTCTCAATCCCTCGGGTTGCTGGCCCTTGAGCTGAATTCCATGGTTCAACACTTCAAGATGTAGCGGAGGCAACCGTGCAATTTTTTGCATAATGCCACGTTAAAAAGTAGTCACGCGCGACAAAACCTGATCGAATCAAGGTATGCCTCATTTGATCTCACATTCCTGGTCCTACCGGTTTGTGTTTGTCGCCACCCCCTTTTGTAAGTGATCACAGATATGGCCTCAAGCGCCCTCGTACAACGAATCGCTGCCGAAATCCGGCAGAAAATCCAGACCGGCGAGCTATCGCTGGGCGCTCACCTGAGTGCACAAAAAGTCGCCGACGAATTCAACGTCTCACGCTCTCCGGCGCGCGAAGCACTGGTCTTGCTCTCGGAGCAAACTGTCCTTGAGCAACTTCCCAATCGCGGGTTCTTCGTACTGGAATCAGTGCAGGATCCTTCGCAAATCCAAGACGAGGTACTTCCTCTTGAAGAGCCGGACGAATACTACCGACTCTCGGAAGACTGGCTGAACAACGCAATCCCGAGTGAAGTGACGGAGCAGTTTCTGCGCACTCGCTATGACCTGACAAAAGCCCAAGTCATCGACATTCTCAATCGCGCCGCCAAAGTCGGATGGGCTGAGCCAAAACCGGGTTACGGCTGGCGTTTTCTGGAAGTGGCGAAGACACCGGAAACCCTTGAACAAATCTACAAGGTGCGCTCGCTGATCGAGCCAGCGGCACTGTTGGAGCCGACCTACCTGCACGATTTGTCCAAGCTCCAACGTCTAAAAAAAGAACAGCAGGACATGCTCAATGGTGGCATCGATAGCCTGCCGGCAGATGTCCTCTTAAAAAATGGTATTCGCTTCCACGAAGAATTCATCAAGCTCTCTGGTAACCCGCTGTATCACATGATCCTGGTGCAGATGAACAACATGCGGCGGCTGATCGAATACCGCTCAATGATCGACCGCAAGCGACTCTACAAGCAATGTGCCGAACACATTCGGATGATCGAACTGGTGGAACAGGGCAATAACCTGGAAGCCGCACATTTGATGAAGCAGCACTTGAGCGGCTCTTTTGCTCACAAATCGCCGATCCTGAAACTGCGATCGGAGTCCGCCGAAATTACCCCCTCACTTTCAGGCCTCAACACTGGCCCCACATAACTACTCGAGGAGAGCACACGTTGAGTACCGAAGAGCAACTACGCGAAGAAATCTGCATTGTCGGAAAAAGTCTCTATGACCGCGGTTATACCGTGGGCAGTGCAGGCAACATCAGTGCACGTTTGGAAGATGGCTGGTTGATCACCCCCACCGACGCCTGCCTGGGAAGATTGACGCCGCAAGAGATCGCAAAAGTCAGCAAGGACGGCACTTGGGTCTCGGGCAGCAAACCGTCCAAGACCCTGGAATTGCATCGCCAAGTGTATGACCGCAACCCTGAAGTGAACGGCGTGGTTCACACCCATTCGACCTCGCTCGTAGCGCTGACACTTGCAGGGGTCTGGAACAACAACGATATCCTTCCACCCTTGACGCCTTACCAAGTCATGAAGGTTGGTCACATCCCATTGATCGCTTATCAGCGTCCCGGCTCTCCAGATGTGGCTGTGCAAGTGGCGCAATTAGCCAACACTGTGCGAGGCGTGATGCTGGAGCGGTTGGGCCCTGTCGTTTGGGAAAGCTCTGTGTCGAAAGCCAGCTTTGCGCTGGAAGAGCTTGAGGAAACGGCCAAGCTTTGGATGATGAGCAATCCCAAGCCTGCACCGCTGGGCGAAGAGGCAATTGAAGACTTGCGCCGGGTGTTCTCTGTTAAGTGGTAATCCCTCTTTCCGCCAAAGCGGCCCTTGAGCACGGAGCAGACAGTGTTCAAGGGCCAGTCTTTCGTTTAGGCCTCCGCCTCAGCGACAACCTTACGCACGACATAGGGCAAAATCCCGCCCTCCTTCAAGTACAGAATCTCCTGCTGGGAATCGAGTTGCAGAATCAACGACACCGACGTCAGCCCTTTGTCAGTACCACTGATCGTCAGGCACACCGGGTTGGCCCCCACCTGCAACGTCTCCAGTCCGCTGAAGTCCAGTGACTCACTACCCGTCAGCTGCACGCTCTGGGCATCGGCGCCTGCTGCAAAGGTGATGGGCAGAATGCCCATGCCGATCAGGTTGCTGCGGTGGATACGTTCAAAACTTTGTGCGATGACGGCTTTGACGCCCAGTGTGGCTTGCGCCTTGGCGGCCCAGTCACGGCTGGAGCCTGCGCCGTAGTTGAACCCGGCGAAAATCACCAGCGGTACATCCTTGGCGGCATAGCTCAGCGCCGCGTCGTATACCCGCTGAATCGAGCCGTCGTAAGCCCTGGCAAAGCCACCCTCTCTCGGCTGTTGATCCAGCAACTGATTTTTCACCGCCCGATTGACGAACGCGCCGCGCATCATCACTTCGTGGTTGCTGCGCCGTGTCGAGTATTGATTGAGATCGTTCGGGTTTTCACCGCGCTCGGTCAACCACTGTCCAGCCTGGCTTTGAAGTGGAATCGCACTGGCCGGTGAGATGTGGTCGGTGGTGACGTTGTCGCCCAGCACCATCAACACCCGCGCGTCATGAATCGACAGCTCAGTGGAAGCCTGGGGTTTGACGTTTTGCAGATAAATAGGGCGACGCAGATAAGTCGAATCCGGCGCCCAAGGAAATTGCACACTGCCACTGGCCGACAGTGCCTGCCAGTGATGAGTGCCGTCCCACAGCATGGCGTTGCGTTTGCGGAACAGGTCCGGGCGAACGGTCTCGCTGACCAGCGCTTGAATTTGCTCTTCGGTCGGCATCAGTTCATGCAGATACACGTCGTTGCCCGCCGAATCCTGACCCAACGGCTCAGCCTGGATGTCCATGTTGATAGTGCCGGCCAACGCGTAGGCCACGACCAGCGCCGGCGAAGCCAGGTAACCGATCTGCACCCGTGGATTGACCCGCCCTTCGAAGTTGCGATTGCCTGACAGCACCACCACGGTTTTCAGGCCTTGGTCCGAGAAGCGCTCCATGTGTTCTTCGAGGCTGCCGGAGTTGCCGATGCAGGTCATGCAGCCAAATCCGGCCAGGTCAAACCCCAGGATCGAGAAGTCTCTCAGCAGGTCGGCTTTTTCCAGGTAGTCCGCAACTACGCGCGATCCGGGCGACAGGGATGTCTTGACCCAAGGCTTGCTGCGCAAACCTCGACGCTGAGCGTTGCGGGCCACCAATCCGGCCTGGATCATCTGGCTCGGGTTCGCGGTGTTGGTACAGCTGGTGATCGCCGCGAGGGAAATGGCGCCGTGGGTCAGCGCCTGGCCAAACGAAGGCTCGAAGTACTCGGTCTCAGTGTCCGAGGAGCGAGCAATCACGCCTTCCCGCTCACCCAGAATATCCTGGCGAAAGGACGGTGCAGCGTCCGCCAGTTTGCGCCACTGATGCGGCTGATGAGGCCCGGCGACACTCGGCTCGATGGCCGCCAGGTCCAGCTCGATCAGGTCATCGAAGTGCGGCTCGGGCAACGAGTCGTGGCGCCACAAGCCTTGCGCCTCAAGGTACGTTTGAATACGCGCAATAGTGTCCTCACTCCGCCCGGTCAGGTGCATGTATTCCATGGTGTTGTCGTCGAACGGGAAGAACACTACGGTGGCGCCATACTCAGGGGCCATGTTCGACAGCGTCCCCCGTGCCGCCCAACTGAGCTTCGATAGACCGGGCCCACAGAATTCAACGAACTTGCCCACCACGCCCGTCGCACGCAGCATCTGAGTGATGCGTAATGCCAGATCGGTAGCCGTCACGCCGGGCCGCAGTTCGTTGCTCAAGCGTATGCCGACGACGTCAGGAAAGCTGATCGGCACCGGCTCGCCCAGCATGGCAGCCTGCCCTTCCAGCCCGCCCACGCCCCAGCCCAGCACGCCGATGGCGTTGATCATGGGCGTGTGGCTATCGGTCGCGACGATATCGTCAGGATGCAGCAGCGGCTGGCCGTCGGCAGTCTGGCTTTCCCAGACAACAGTCGCCAGTGACTCCATGTTGACCTGGTGGATGATCCCGGTGCCCGGCGGCACCACCTTGAAATTGGTCAGGCTCTTTTGTGCCCACTTGATGAATTCATAGCGCTCGGAGTTGCGGCGATAATCGATGTCGAGGTTCTTCTCGACGGCATCCGCCTCGGCGTAGCGCTCGACAATCACCGAATGATCGATGACCAGCACTGCAGGAATCATCGGGTTCATGGTTTCCGGTGCACCGCCCATTTCCGCCACCATGTCGCGCATGCCGGCAAAGTCAGCCAGCGCCGGCAGGCACGTCGTGTCGTGGAACATCAACCGGTTGGGATAAAAAGGCACTTCGCAGGCCGGCGCGCCTTCGCGTATGCACTCAATGAAATTGTCCAGAGACGCCGGTGAACAACGCGCCACATTCTCCAGCAGGATGCGAATCGAATAGGGCAAGCTACGGAGCTCATCCGGGGTCAGTATCTTGTGCAGATCCACGTAGGCGTAACGGGTGTCGCCCACTTGAAGGTGGCTTTGATGACGTGCGTCGATAGCTGAAATCATGGGTTTATCATTCACCGGTTGAGTGCATGAGCAAACGACTCTATTCGGTCGTTCAGTTGGACCTAGCGTAATCAAAGGCCGGCCCGAGTAAAATTGAGCGTTGAGCAAGCCATCGTTCGTCCACGGAGAACGCAGCCTTGGTGAGCCTGAAATTGTCAGGTCTTGCGCACTTCCCTACTCTCGGGACCGATGACATTTTCCCAGGAGACTATTTATGCCCACCCCTACCGCAGAAGTCCTCAGTGATCTGGCGCCGACTGGCGTTCTCCGTGCCGCCATCAACTTCGGCAACCCGGTGCTTGCACAGCGCAACGCCGAGACAGGAAAGCCTCAAGGGGTGTCCGTCAGCCTGGCTGTGGCACTGGGCAAGCACTTAGGCGTCCCTGTTGAGTTCATTACCTATGACGCTGCGGGCAAGGTGTTCGAAGCTTTAGCGCAGAAGCAATGGAACATTGCATTCCTGGCCATCGAACCTGTGCGTGAAGCTCAAGTCGCCTTCAGCGAACCTTACGTGATCATCGAAGGTACTTATCTGGTCAAAAACAGCTCCCCGTTCTTCAAAATGGAAGATTTGGATCAGCCCGGCGTGCGGATCGCCGTTGGCAAGGGTGCTGCTTACGACTTGTACCTGAGCCGAACTCAACAGCACGCGACCCTCGTCCGTGCGCCGACATCCGCTGGCGCGGTCGATCTGTTTCTCGACGAAAACCTGGAGGCTGCTGCGGGGGTGCGCCAGCCACTGCTCAAGGTTGCCGAAGCTAATAGAGAACTGCGTGTGCTGGACGGTTACTTCACGTCGATTCGCCAAGCGATGGGCGTTCCTGTGCAATGTGTCGCGGCCGCGGCTTACGTCAGGGAGTTCCTGGAAGAACAGAAAGCCAACGGCTTCGTCCTCAAGGCACTCGTCGACAGCGGTCAGAGCGACGTCACCGTCGCCCCCTTGCAGGACCATTAACACATCGCACATGGCAGGTTGAAACGCACTTGCCCGCTCAGCGGCGAAGACGTTTCAACCAGACTTTGTGCACCGGCTCGGCACAGAGCATCACCACCACCAGACGCATGATTTGCATCGCCGTGACAACGCCGACACCCAGGTTCAGGGCTTCGGCCGTCAGGTACATCTCCGTACTGCTTCCCGGCATCATGCCCAACGCCAGGGTCAACACTGGAAAGCCCAGCAAATAGCCTATTCCAAGCGCCAGAACCAGGGTGCAGAAGATCATGATCAGGTTGAATAGCGAGACCTTGAGCAAGAACTTCGGCGAAGCCCTGAAGAACTGTCGATCAAAATACCCGCCGAGCGCGCATCCGATCATGAGCTGGCCGTAATGACTGAGCTCCACAGGCAGCGCAGTTTGCAAATTGAAGCTGGCCGTGAACAACGCGCACAGGGCCATCGGCCCGAACATCCAGGGGTTCGGTAGCTTGTAGCGCTTCCAGATCATTGCCGTCAGCGCCCCACCGATCAGCAACGGAAGCAGCCAATACCAATCACTGGGAAAACGGGCATGAACCACTGCCGGAGAGATTTTCGCGGTGAAAAACATCGCCGGCGGCACACAGAGAACAATCAACACCAAACGTACGCTGTGAGCCGCAGCAATCTGACTGACGTTGGCCTTATGCCTGATTCCCGATTGAATCATTTCTGAAAAGTTGGCGGGCATGAAGGCGAAGAAAGCGGTCGTCAGGTCCATGCCACGACGCCGCATGAACTCTACGCCGAGCAGCGCCAGGAACAGGGTGAGAAACGCCGCGAACAGCATCATCGCGAAATGCCCCAGGATCTGCTCGAGCACCACAGGCGTAAAGTGTAAGCCGATGGACGTTGCGATCATCCACTGCCCAGTCAGGCGTCCATTGGGAATCTCCCCCACCCGCCAGCCCAGGCAACGCACCAGGATCACCGCCAACATTGATCCAATGATCCAGGGCAAAGGCCAGTTCAGGTAGCTGGCAAGCAGAGCCCCGGCAATTCCCACCAACGGTGTTGCCCACCACAATCCCATTGAGGTGAAAAACGCTTTCATGCCCTCGATCCACCGAAGACCATGCATACCGGACTTCCCGTCTCGACAACTTCACCCGTCGGGGTCAAGGCTCCAGTCGCCGGATCAACACAGAAAACCACGATCGTATCGCTGTCCTCATTGGCGACGTACATGGCTTTTCCGTCGGGTGACAACGCAAAAAATCGTGGTGTCCTGCCTTCCGTTGGCGTCGCCGATTCAAATGTCAACCAACCCGATTGCGGGTCGATTCTGAAGACCGTGATGGTGTCGCTGCCTCTATTCGAGGCGTACAGGAATCGCCCCGTTCCATCGACTTCGATCTCTGCCGCCGTGCTGTCGCCGGTAAAAGAATCAGGTAGCGCAGAGATCACCTGCTGTGGCTGAAGCTCGCCGCTTTCGTTGTTGAAGCGGTAGGTGCCGACGGTGGAATCCAGCTCATTGACCGAGTAGACCACCGGCAGCCCAGGATGAAACGCCACGTGCCGAGGCCCCGCCCCTTTGCGAGTGGCCACAAACGGGCAAGCAGCCGGCAGCAGCTTGCCCAGTTGCGAATCGAATCGATAGATGAAGATTCGGTCCAACCCTTTGTCCGGCACCACCACATTTTTTCCACTGGGATCGAATGGATTGAAATGAGGTTTCGGGCCTTTTTGCTCAATCCGATGAGGTCCGATCGGCCCTTCGGTCAGCACCTGGTCACAGAGTTCGCCCAGCTCACCCGAGGCGAGGATCGGCAGAACAACAACTGAACCACTGTAATGATTGCTCACAACCAGAAAACCACCGTCCGGTGAAATCGCCAGATGCGCGGGATTGTGGCCGTGGGTGCTTTGGCTATTGAGATAGCTCAGCGTGCCATCGGAGTTGATTCTGAACGCACTGGCTTGGTCCGTATCGCCATGGACGCAATACAGAAAATCCTGTTGCTTGCTGATGGCCAGAAAAGAGGGGTTAACCAAGCCATCGACCAACTGCACATGAGTCAGGCATCCCGTTTGCGGGTCGACGCTGTAGACGTTGATCCCGTTACCCCGAGCATTTCTTTCACGAGTGGTACGACAGCCAACGTAAATAAACATGAGCTCATCTCAAAGGGTGAATTGAACGGCGCCTGTCACGCGGTCAAGTGCGCGACGAACGCGCGGGCAGTCGGTGGCAAGGATTCGAATCGACGAGCAACGATCTGCAACTGACGCTTGGCCCAAGGCTCGGCCAGCGTCACAGCGTGCAATTGAAAGGGACGCAGATAAGGGCGCAATACATCGCGAGGCAAAATGCAGATACCCAGATTGGTCGAGACCATCCGGCACATGCACTCAAAACTGGAAACGCGAACCCGCTGCCTGACCGTCTGCCCTAACAATGCAGCTTGCTCAGTCAGTAGCAGGTGCACAGAACTTTCTACGTGAGGACCGATGAATTCATAGTGCAACGCCTGATCGAACGTGGCGTGCGCGTGCCCCGCCAATGGATGGTGTTCGGGAACTGCGATCACCAATTCGTCCACGCGATAGGCCAGTGTTTCCAACCCCAGGGATGGCGTCTGTTCGGCAATGATGCCGACGTCCGCGCGACCGTCCGACACCGCTCGGACGATCGCCGCACCGACACGTTCTTCGACGTCAAATTTGATGTCGGGATAGGTTTCCAGGAACGTGCCGATGTCCAGGCTTAGCTGTTGTGCCAGCGCGGAGGTAATGGCGTGCAAGCGAACGTGACCTTTGATACCCGCACCGTACTCACTTAGCTCCTGATCCATTTTCTGGAGTGTTTCATTGAGCTGCAAAGCATAGTGGCGAAGCGACTGTCCAGCAGGAGTGAGCTCCATTCCGCGTGGGTATCGAATGAACAACGCTGAGCCCACTTTTTCTTCAAGCTCGCTGATCCGTTTACTCACCGCGGACGTCGCCAGGTGGCAGAGTTGCGAAGCCTTTGTCAGGTTGCGCTGCTCTGCCACTGCCATGAAGATTTCGAGACTCAACAGATCATGGCGCATTGGCCAATGCCTTCTCAAAGAAGTCTACTGTTCCGAAATTGCCGGACTTCAGCGCCAGGGCTACCGGGTCGTCCCGCAAACCGAGCGTCCATGGGACGCCTGGATCAATCGTCGCTCCGATTCTCAGAGCTTTGATCTTCAGTGCCTTGACCACAGCACCCGACGTTTCGCCACCGGCCACCACGAGCTTGCGCACGCCCATCTCATACAGGCCAACAGCCACGGCGGACAGCGCGTCTTCAACGATCTGCCCAGCGGCTTCAACACCGAGCTTCTGCTGGGCAAGCTTGACCGTCTCTGGCTGCGCACTGCCGTAAATCAGAATCGGTCCTTGCTGAATCAAGTCCTTCGCCCAGGCGAGTGCTTGGGCTACCTGATCATGACCATTCGCCAGGAGCAGTGGATCAAGGGAGAAACTCGGACGGCTCTTTTGCCAGTGCTCGACCTGGCTGTTGGTCGCCACTGAACAACTGCCGGAAACTACCGCGCCCAACCCTTTAATGGCGGGTAGCACCGAAGCCGTCTCGGATTTACCGAGTAAACCTGCACGGCGGAAGTTTTCAGGTAGACCCAGCGCAACGCCGGACCCGCCGGTAACGAGCTTATGGTCTGCAACAGCCCCGCCGATTGCATACAGATCCTCGTCGTCGATCGCGTCGACGATGGCGTATCCCTGGCCCTGCGCCTCAAGGTTACTGAAGGCCGTCGAAATGGCTTGCGCGCCTTTGCTGACGACCGAATGTGCAACGAGCCCGACCGGCTTAAGCGTCTGTTGCTGCAACACCCGAACCAGATTGGAGTCGGTCATGGGCGTCAACGGATGATTGCGCATCCCGGATTCGCTTAATAACTGCTCGCCAACGAACAGATGACCGTTAAAAATGGTGCGTTTGTTTTCCGGAAACGCAGGGCAAGCCACGGCGAATGACACACCCAGTGCATCGGCGAGGGCATCCGCCACCGGGCCGATGTTCCCGCGAGACGTGGAATCAAACGTCGAGCAGTATTTGAAAAAAAACTGTTGGCAACCCGCAGCACGCAACCACTCCAACGCTTCGAGCGACTGAGTAACGGCCTCTTCGGCGCTGATGGTGCGGCTTTTCAGAGCAATGACGACAGCATCGATATCGTCCGGCAACGGCCCTTCAGGTACGCCAATCACTTGCAGGGTGCGCATTCCGGCACGCACTAACGTGCTGGCCAGATCCGTACCGCCGGTGAAGTCGTCAGCGATGCAACCGAGTAGTAATTGACTCACTGCACTCTCCTCTAGCCCTCTCCTTGGATGACCTCAAGGAAGAACAGGCATTTCTTGATATTAATTCCGCAAGCGGGCGGCATGACTGGCATGCCGCCCGAGTCGATCAGCCCAGGATCACCTTGGCGACGGCTTCACCAAAAGCTTTGGTACCGCTGGAACCGCCCAGATCCGGAGTGCGCTGCTTAGGATCTTTCAGAACTGCATCGACAGCCTTGTCCATTTCCAGGCCGGCGTTGATCAATGCTTCATTGTTATGGTGCTCGCCCATCCACTGCAGGAGCATGCCAACGGAGAGGATCATCGAGACCGGGTTGGCCTTGTCCTGACCGGCGATGTCCGGTGCGGAGCCATGCTGTGCCTGGGCGCAGCAATGAACATCGCTGGCCATCATCGAACCGGCGAGACCCAGGCTGCCCGACAGTTCGCTGGCGAGGTCACTGATGATGTCGCCGTAGAAGTTCGTGGCAACCAATACGTCGAAGCGCTCAGGGCTGCGCACCAGGTGAGCCGTCGACGCATCGACCAGCAAATCGTCCAAAGCGACTTCAGGGAAGTCCTTCGCTACATTGCGAACGCATTCCAGGAACAGGCCATCAGTCATGTGGAAGCTGTTGGCTTTGTGAATGGCGGTGACCTTCTTGCCACGTTTCATAGCCAGCTCGAATGCGCGACGAGCAATACGTTCACTGCAATGACGTGTGATTTTACGCGTGGATAAAGCCATATCAGGGGTTGGCATCATTTCACCCCAACCACGGCTCATGTTGCGGTCCGGATAAAACCCTTCAGTCGCTTCACGCATGATCACCAAGTCCATCGTCTTGCCTTCCTTCATGTTCGAAGTCAGGAATGGACGAGTGCGGGCAGGACGCACGTTGGCGTAGAGATCCAGGCCGATACGAAAGCCCGCGGAAACGTTACGACCGCCCTTTTCAGGGACTGGATAGTCGGCGTGCGATTGGGTGCCGAGAATAATGCCGTCATAGCCTTTGGCCTTTTCCAACACTTCATCACGCAAGGTGGTGCCGTATTTGTCCAGGCTCGTGAAACCGACATCGTCGTAATCGAAGCTCAGGCCCAGATCGAATTTTGTGTTCGCTGCATTCAGCACCGACATCGAAGACTCAACGATTTCTGGACCAATACCATCACCAGGAAGAACCAAAATACGCATCGCAAACCCCTTACTTATTGTTTGAGCTGAATTTTTCGAAGCCGGTGTGTCAGAAACCAGCTCCATTTATGTACATCGTAAATACAAAGTACAATATTGGCGAGGCGAAGTCCTTAACCATTTGCTCCCGTTCGTCCTGAGATTTTTCTGGAGCAGTGTCGTTCTCGCTTTCGACAGATTGCATTTTATTGCATGAATATTCAATTTGTGCAATCTTTTCGCTCAACGGTCATCCACCAATCGAAGCAGGAGAATCCTCCATGACAGTTAAAACATCCGATCTGTGCGATCAGTACCCAGACTCAATTCGCATTCTGACCCCAATGTTTCAGGACTTTGGCGGCAAGAACGATTTCGAGGGACGTGCCTTCACCCTGAAATGCTTTGAGGACAATTCCAGGATCAAGGAAATAAGCAGTTTGCCGGGTCAAGGTAGAGTGCTGGTGGTAGACGGTGGGGGTAGTGATCGCTTCGCGTTGTTCGGCGATGTGATTGCTGAGGACCTGGTGAAGAACGGCTGGGCCGGCGTGTTGATCTACGGATACATCCGCGACAAAGCCGCTTTGCGCGACATGCCGATCGCGATCAAGGCACTGGGCACTTCACCGCGCAAGACCGTCAAGCGTAACGAGGGGCAAATCGGAATAACGCTGGAGTTCGCCGGACACTCCATCGCTGACGGCGACCAGTTGTACGGCGACGATGACGGCGTGGTGTTGCTGAACGAACCGCGCCTTAACTGACCACCGAGACCTCAAGGCTGCGCTGGTACTCCAGCTCATCCTTGGCCTCTTTGTCGGTTTTTTGCCGCCCGACGACATCGAGGTGGTTGCGCAGGAACTCCGCGGCAGCCTCTCGCTGCCCACTTTCGATGAGATCCAGAAGATGGATGTGCTCTTTACATTGGTTGATCAGCCGAGGCCGATCGACGTTGGCCTTGTAGGCCATGAATCGACGCAACTGGTTCTGCCGGCGGATAGCTTCCAGAAAAAAAGCGTTGCCCGAACAGCGGACCACCAGTTCATGAAGCTGCGCACCGATCTGAAACAGCTGCGATCGCGACAAGGTGAAAATGTCGCCATCCAGCAATTGCTGCTGGACTTCCCGGGCTTTGGCAAACGCGGCCTTATCCACCTCGTAGCCAGGCTCCAGTACGGCAGCCGGTTCGATTGCCATGCGGAAACGGTAGCTCTGAATATGCGCCTTGGAGTCGTGCAGAAAACTGTTGATCTCCCACCCCTGCCCCGGCTTGCGCTCAATCATCGCCTCATTGGCCAACCGGGTCAGAACCTTCATGAGCTGCCCTCTTGGCACCTCATATCGGCGCATCAGTTCAGCTTCAAAAAAAGTCGTGGGGATGTCGCCGCGCAGTACGTCGTCAACAACGCGCAGATAGAAGTCTTCAAACGGGTCGACTTCCAAAGGGAGCTTACGACTATCGATTCCTCGCGCGTCAGCCGTCAGGAAATAGCCTCGATTCGGCTCCTTGGTGGCCAGGCCCAACTCGGCCAGCAATGCGAAACCACGTCGTATCGGCGAACGCGAAACCCCCAACTCCTTGGCGAAAGATTCTTCGCGCAGCGGATCACCAGCGCGCATCGACCTGGCTCGCGCCATATCGATGATCTTCGGAGCCAACTGCTCCGCAAGGTCTTTTTTGATCTTGGGCTTCATTTTGGATGGTTCGCCCGCCAAGGGTTGTTCTAGATTCAATTGATGAAACCAGTATTCGAGGTGTGAAAGAAAAAATACCACACCTGATGACCAGCCACACGCCGCTGCACTACAGGTGACACAGAGCCCACCAAATCAATCCATTACAACTCGGGGAAACATCATGACCGCACCACGCATTTATTTGATCCATGCAACACCGGTAGCCATTGCACCCATCACTGAAGCGTTCACACGACTTTGGCCCGAAGCCAGGCTGGCCAATCTGCTGGAAGACTCGCTTTCCAGCGACCTGGCGCAAGCCGGTGAACTCACGCCCGCATTGAGTGAGCGCTTCTTGAAACTCGCTACCTATGCCGCAGAGTCGGGTGCTGATGCGATCTTGTTTACCTGCTCGGCATTCGGCGACGCTATTGATCGGTGCAAACGCTCCCTAAGCATCCCGGTGCTGAAACCGAACGAAGCCATGATCGAGGAAGCCATTCAACGGACTCGAAAAATTTCCATCCTCGCGACCTTCGAGCCTGCCATCGCATCGATGACTGAAGAGTTTCAGAGCTATGCCCGGCAGCAAGACGTCGAGATCGAACTCAACACCTTTGTCTGCCCTGGGGCATTCGACGAGCTGCGCAAGGGAAACACTGATCGTCACGACGCTTTGATTGTCGATAGCGCTCGAACGCCAACGAACAGCGAACTGCTGTGTTTCGCGCAATTTTCCATGACCAGCGCAGCGCAACAGGCGAGCCAAGTGAGCGGCCTGCCAGTATTGACCACACCTGACAGCGCTGTGTTGAAACTGCGTAGCCTTCTGCAAGCCTGATGCAGTTTCAAAGACTGAAGGAGTAAGACATGACCAGGTTGAATGCACACATTGGTTTCCAGTTTACGGAGTTACCCTTCCTGAAGCGGTTTTCAGCAGCCGCAAAAGCAAGGTTTAAAGCAGTCGAGTTCCCCTCGCCCTATGAATATGAAGCGACGCAGATAGCGCAGCTTCTGCATGAGCACCAGCTCGGAATGGTGCAATTTGCCGCGCCATCCGGGCCCACAAAAGGCAATACCGGTATTTGCAGCTCGAAGCAGGTCTTCCTCTCGGAGCTGACCCAGGCTGTTGAATACGCAAAAGTGCTCGACTGCAAAATGGTTCACCTGATGTCAGGGGTGTCGCAGGCTGAGCTTGGGGTGATTGCCAATGGCAGCGTTTACCGTCGCAATCTGAAGTACGCGGCTGAGTTCTTGTCTGGAGAAGGCATTGAGCCTTTGATTGAAGTCATCAGCTCAAATGAGGTCCCAGGCTACCTGATGAGCCGCTTCGACTTTGCAGAGGAGATGCTGGAGGCAATACCAAACCTTGGCCTGATCCTGGACACCTATCACACCGAATTACTCGGCAAGGATTGCCTAAGTACGCTCAATCGATGGTGGTCGCGGGTGAAGCATATCCAGGTGGCCGACTTCCCAGGTCGCAATGAACCAGGTACAGGCAATATTGATTTCCCGAAGCTGCTCTCGATGCTGGAAGACCGTGCATATCAGGGCTGGGTGGGCTGCGAATATCGCCCTCGCGCCGGCACTGTCGACGGACTCGACGGTTTATGGAGGACGATGAAACCCAATCCGCACGAAGATGACCGCTGGTAAGAAATCGTTTCTTTTTGGATAAATTGTACTGCGTTGCCTTGCAAAACAATTTCTAGTGGAGTTTATTAGGGACCAGTAGCCCTTGAAGGTTGCACGCAATGCTCCCAACAAAAAACACAAAAGGAGTTAACGCATGACTAAGAAGATCGCCTTTGTTACTGCTGGCATGGGAAACCTGGGCACAGCAGTTTGCCAGCGACTCGCCCGAGATGGATTTACCGTTGTCGCAGGATGCGGTCCCAATTCCCCATTGAAAGACACTTGGCTCGCTCAGCAAAAGGAGCTTGGCTTTAACTTCATTGCCTCTGAAGGGAGCGTTGCTGATTGGGATTCTTGCCGCCAAGCGTTTGAGCAGATCAAGAAAAATGTCGGGCCAGTCGATGTCCTGATCAACAACGCCGGAACCGCTCGCAACGTTGTCTTTCAGGAAATGCAGCCCAATGACTGGACAACCGTCATCGACACCAACCTCAATTCGCTGTTCAACGTGACCAAACAGGTTATCGATGGCATGACCGAAAGAGGCTGGGGACGGGTCATCAACATCTCTTCAGTCAATGCCCAGCTGGGCCAGGTGGGTCAGGTCAACTACTCCACCGCCAAGTCTGCAATCCGGGGCTTCACTCGCGCTCTGGCTCGAGAAGTCGGATCCCGCGGCGTCACAGTGAATACCGTGTCTCCCGGATACATCGCCACTGCCAAGCTTAAATCCGTCACAACTGCCGACGTCATGGACCGCATCATCCAGGACATTCCGACTCGGCGCCTTGGAACACCTGAGGAGATCGCCGCCGTGTGTGCCTGGCTTGCCTCTGATGAGGCCGGGTATGCGAATGGTGCTGACTTCTCGCTGAATGGTGGCCTTCACATGAGTTGACACTCGTGTGAGACTCAGCGGCAACCCGCTGGATCAAACCAAAAATGCAGCGGGAACCTTGATGCGCTTTCAGCGCAGATCCCATAAAAAAAATTGTACTTTACGTCAAGGTGATACAAATGCTCTCATTACTCGGCTACGGCATGATCGTGACCTTCATGGCACTGATCATGACCAAGCGGTTGTCGCCGTTGGTAGCGATGACAACAGTTCCGATCGTATTCGCTCTCCTGGCCGGATTTGGCCCGGATATGGGCGATATGATGATCGAAGGTTTGCGCAAGGTGGCGCCAACCGCGGTCATGGTGATGTTCGCGATCCTCTACTTCGGCGTGATGTTCGATACCGGCCTGTTCGATCCGATCATTCGCAAGTTCATCAAACTGATCAACGGCGACCCGATGAAGGCGGTGGTTTTTGCCGCGCTGCTGGCAGGCCTCGTATCGCTCGATGGTGACGGTTCGACGACCTACATGATTACCGTCACCGCGATGCTGCCGCTGTTCAAGCGCCTGCGACTCGAACCACTATCCCTTACCTGCGTGGTTATTCTTGCAGCGAGCGTGACCAATCTACTGCCATGGGGCGGTCCACTGGCTCGTGCCGCTGCGTCCTTGCAGGTCGATACTTCCGAGCTGTTTGTCCCGCTCATTCCGGTCATGGTGGTGGGCTTCCTGGGCGTTCTGGCACTGGCTTACTTCATCGGCATTCGTGAGCGTCAACGCTTGGGTGCACTTACCCTTCCCCAGTCGCTGGGCGCTGCCGCCACCGTGTTTGACGATGAAGCTGACGACGAAGGTCTGCCATCAATGTCAGACGAGAATGCCGAGCTGCGTCGTCCAAAAATGTTCTGGTTGAACGCCGCTCTGACGATCGGCCTGATGGCTGGCCTGGTGACAGAGGTGTTGCCACTTTCCATTTTGTTCATGGTCGCGTTCTCCATCGCTTTGGTGATCAACTACCCGCATATAAACGATCAGCGTCGCCGTATTTCCTCACACGCTCCAACGGCTTTGAACCAGATCGCGATCTTTCTGGCAGCCGGCATCCTGGCAGGCATTCTGTCCGGAACGGGCATGGTCAATGCGATGTCAGCGAGCTTCCTGGCCATGCTGCCAGCGACCTGGGGCCCCTACATGGCACCGATCACTGCGTTGGCGAGTATTCCGGGCACCTTCTTCATGTCCAATGACGCCTTCTACTATGGTGTTCTGCCCGTGCTTGCCAAAGCTGCTGCAGCTTATGGCATCTCCGCAGCAGAAATCGGACGAGCGTCATTGGTGGGTCAACCTGTCCACTTGCTCAGTCCTCTTGTGGCCTCGACCTACCTGCTCTGTGGCTTGGCAGGTGTGGAGTTCAGTGACCACCAGAAATACACCATGAAATGGGCGTTCGCGTTGAGCTTCCTTATTTTGCTCGCTTGCTTGCTGCTGGGACTGTTCCCTCTGGCAGCTGGTATCTAAGGGAAAGAGGCGAGTTGCAGGCGTCACCGCTGCGAAACAATGAAAAATCCCGGAAACAGAAATGTCTTCGGGATTTTTTGTGGTCGCTCAATCAAAGATCACTTTGGAACCCTAATGCCTAGCCAAAATGACATCCCGCCGAAAGCGGCGCACCGATGATCCCTGAACAGCGCCGTGAATTGATGCTGCGACAGTTGCGCAAGCATCAGGTACTGAGCGTTCATCAATTGATGGAAATGTTCGACTGTTCGCACATGACTATTCGCCGCGACATCGCGTTGCTGGAGCAGGAAGGTCGTGCTTACTCGGTAACGGGTGGGGTGCGGATCGCCAGTCAGCTCCATAGTGAGCACAGCCATCAGCTCAGGGCGTTGGTCGAGTTGCCACAGAAGCAGACCATGGCCAACAAGGATGGCCGTGCACGCATCAAAGTGCGCAACAAGGGCCTGAACATCATCGCTGCTCAAGTCACGCTGCCAATGCCCAAAGATGTGCCGGTAGACAAGCAGAGCTTAATCAGTTCGCTGACTTTCATCGACGAGCCGCATCACGAGTAAAGCTCTCCGTCAAAGGTACGCGGCCCGCAGTTCGTCATCTAGGCCGCACTAAAGAATCGAACAGCAGGAGCAGGCCGCCAACGGTAGACCCCAAAGCGAGGGCCAACTGAATCACGACCACCATCAGGCCGCCGCCGTCCCGGGTAGCGCTTGCGCAATCCAACTCCACCAGCCGACGGGTGCTGCAATAGCACCAATGGAGTGCCGGAATCGGCCAGTCAGGGGGCCCCTCTTTAGCTGATGGCGTGATGACAGAGCCGTAATGTGCCTTTGGTCGTTACTGAATTCTCATCCCATCATCGAATGGCCGCTAGGTAGGCCGGAGCAATCCGCCTGCCAAAAGCCTCTAGGACAAAATCCGATATTGGTAACACATCCGAAAAACCCACCCAGAGCCCGTCGTTTTGTAGGGGTAAAAACGACCAAAAATAAAAAAGGGTCGCGAGATAAAATCTCGCAACCCCTTGAATTATATGGTCGGGACGGAGTGATTCGAACACTCGACCCCTAGCACCCCATGCTGGGGCCTGTGCAGGCATAACTCATTGATATAAAACGAATACAACCCCTATTTTGGGTGGCAAAAAACACGTTTTTTTTGTGCTTATGCAAACGGGATTCCGTGGCCTGTAGCGTAGGTTTTGCGCACACTGCAGATCTTATGCGCTCATAGAAAGCTAAACTCTAATCAGGCTATGGCCTTTCCGAAAAGAACATTTTCACACTCGTCGCCCACCCCATCAGCGAAAAGGAATAAAAGGTGTCAAAGCCCGAAACGGATGTCGATCAACATAACTTGCTGGTCGAAGAGCACAATGCGTCTCAAGAGAAAATCACGGAGCGAGCCCAGGATATCGTCAAAATGTTTTTCCTGGTGAGTGGTGGTGCACTGGCGGTGTGTGCAGGTTTTTTTTCGGCAGGAGTGGTGCTGCCCATCGAGGTCATCTATCCAGTCAGAGGAGCATGGGTGAGTCTGACTGCGGCCATGATGCTGATTGGATTCACTCTGCTACTGATGCTGGGTAGGGACTATAGGTTCGGCCAACTCAACAGCCGGCAGATAGACTCAGGTGAACAGTCAACGGAAACATCTGGTTGGTGGGATATTTGGATGTGGGGAGCCGGCCTGATTGGATTTATATGCTTCTGCACTGGCATGTGCTTCTTCACCTATGCCGCGTGGGTCTTTGTAACGCCTAACCTAGTGGCCTCTTAAGCTTTCGGGGGGTACCTGCTGGCCTCTGCCGACCACCATGTCAAGGTGACCCCGAAAGCACCATAAGCGACTGATCTAAATGCGCCCTCCCTCGCAAGGATTTCTCCGAGGAACAAGACCTAGCTACTCCTCCTTGAACATCGTACATATACAAATGCCAGTACATTCAAGAGGATAGGGGTTGACTGAAATATAGGTTTTGACTGCTAGTGAACGGTCACCCAGAATGCGTCGATTAAGCACTCGCTATCCACCTTCGGATTAGATTCATGCCTCAGACAAATGGACTTGAGTTTCTCGAACAGCTACCGGAAAGCTGCCCGCCGGCCACGGTGAATGCGCCTAATGAGCCGGTTTTATGGCGCCTGATTAAATCAGGGTCGCCGTCAGCTGCTGATTTTCATTCTCAGAGAGAACGCCTACCATCCCGTCATTATGATGACGAGTGCTTGGCTAGATCGGTTTCTCTGGTGACTTCCTTAGCTGTATGCCGCGCTGTCGTCAAAAGCCCTAGGATGAAATTTAGCCACGCCGTCCCTATCCCTTACGATCCGTTGTGCGGCATCTGGCACAAGGATAGCGAAACGCATGTAAATTGGTGGCCATATCTAACTACCGACCCAGTGAGTCTGATTGGGGAAGTGGAGACGCTAAATGGCTAAGCTCACGATAGAAAAAGTTTTGTTGAGCTACGAAATACCGCTGGTAGTTCTTGCAAAGTCGGGCACTGGCGATAGATTTCTTGGATTAAATTATGACGATGCAGAACGGGGTCACAAGTTCTATTTCTCTCGCGTAAAAACCGAGCACTTGAAGTTACTCTATGCCGAAAAAATAGATGTACACTACGTAATTACAAAGCTACATAAAGGGAAGTACGAACTTGGCGAATTATGGGGAAAAGCCGGTGAAGAGTTTAAAACTAAGCGCACCGCTGAGATAGACCCAGATCTCCTCCCAGAGCCAGGAATGTTCATACCTGGTCATGCGCCAGAGAGCCTAAACAGTGATTACAAAGTAGTAGAAATCGATGGACGGTGGGAGATAAGCGACCTTCGGAAGTTTTCGGATCTGGTACAAGACTGCTATTCATTTGGCTTTGCTCTGCTCGGTGCCACCGGTAATGCTGCGAAGGAAAAAATTGATTCGCTTTTCCATAAGCACCCTTGGAGAGGAGGCTTCAGCTCAGTAAACTTCTTCAAGGAACTCTACAAGAATATTCCTCAAGAAGATCGAGCAGGGATCAGGGAGATAAATTATGCATCCCCTGGAGAAATCAAGTTCTATATGAACGGCGACGTAGCCGACTCAATAAGAGAGTTGGTCTTGGACATCAATGATGATGAAAGCCCTGCTCAAGAGAGTTATAAAGCTGCCAGAACTTTCCTTCAGAATAGAAACTGGCTCAGCAAGTCCGACGTGGATATTGATTTATCAGACTCCGACCTTAAAGAGCTTATTGAGCTTCTTGACACAAGTTGCAAAGCGTTCGGGCTGGAGGAACATAGTGAGCATATACTAGCCCTTGCAAGCGGCGATCCCCTTTCGGCGGTAAAAATCGTACTCGCATATTTCAGGCGCCTTCAAGGTCTAGCCGATTACGTCGCCACTGGGAAAGCGCAGGATATCTTTAGGGACTCATACTCGGATGAATGACAGCAAAATGGTAGCTTGAACGCTGAAAGCCACGTACTACGTGGGCTAGATGCGCTCATCCCGCCCACAAAATAATCATTTAAAATCAGGTGCTTAGCGAATTCCACAAGTAACTTTTTGTGCCTGACCGGCCAAAATCAGCGCAGTTATGCCGGGCTAAATTACAGCGTTTAGTGTTCTGAGGGAGTAGAAATGACAAGGATTTTCCAGCACCACGAAAACATCTATAAGGCCGCTGACTCCGTTCAGCGGCACGGATATGCCGCAGTTGAAGGGACTCTGTCTTCTGCGGTTCCGTATTGTAAAAGGGTTATTAATGTGCTCTCGGTTTACGAGAAAATCCTCGCGAGAATGGCCTACCTCAACGTCCCCAAACAGGGCTATCTGTACTTCGTCTATGACGGCAGCAGATTCACCCTGGCCGAAGTAGAGCCCTTGATACAAGCTGTGGATTTGCGGAGCTCGTTATGACTCAAGCGCCTCTAATGCAGCAGTATGGGCTGCAGAAGTGCATAGGCCACGTTACTCGTGGCTTTCGGAGATCAACTGTCTAAAACTCTACCGTCATTTAACTGCGGGTTTGGTCAATGAAAGCGCGGTAGCTTGAGGTAGTTTTAGACAGTCCTAGCTGTACCTACTTGAGATAGTCGTGAACCACCTTGCCGGGCTCAAGAAGATAGTTGCCGAGCGTATGACGTACAGAAACGATCTCAAGGATCGGTAGTGCTGCGATCGGTATAGCTTCGTGATTGAATAGATCCAAGCTCGCAGCCCCCGTCCAAGCCTCTTTGAGATCAACTGTTGAATACTCGAACCTAACCAGTTCGGCGATGCGTGGCGTTTTCCCATCAACGTCTGGAATGATTTTGAGCACGACGCCCGGCACCCGCATTGACTTCGTCGCCTCGGCTAAATCTGCCTCCTTGAATTTGTAAGCCATGCTCGCACGGGCCACCAGCGCACCGTCGTATTCAAGAGTTCCGACATACGACTCGTTGTTCTGACCAACACGTGGGTGTCCGAACTTCTTCGGTAAACCCCAGACTTCTCGGCCAAGCATGATTGCGGTGACGTTCTCAGCCACCATCAAAGGACGGAAGCTAACCGCTTCCTCACCCAAGAAGCACGAGATGCCTTGGGCAAATTCATAATAGTCACCAATTCCTGGCGCAACCATCGAAAGAAAAGAAAGACTGACGATTGCGTCCTTTACGACAAGTGGCTCTGGCACGATTGCCCGTGCGAGCTCGATATCCGTTCGATAGCTGATCGTTAGCGAGGGCCGGTCGAGAAACCAGCTTGGCGGTTGCGCGTATGCCGGCGCGTGAATCGGCATCGAAAAAGCCTTCTGGCGAATACTCTCCGAAGTTAGCGGCGTTCCGGCTGACAAGTTTGGAAGGAATAAGCCTCCCGTGGAGCGTCCATAAGTTGTTCCCCCGTGCGAGGTCTGTGCAAGAAGGGGTGACGCCGCTGCAGCAAGGCCGATACCTGCTGTCACAAGTACCTCTCTGCGGGAAAGGCATATAGGACTGCTCATATCAACATCTCCTTGGTTGGCTTTATGTATTTTATGAACTAGAAACTGCATTCAAACCATGCAAATCAAATGGCACGAAAGGTGTCGCACACTGTGCCCACATACTAATTAGATCGCCTGCAATTTAAACGTGAACTGTGTGTTCGTTTGAAAGCCTGGCGTGACTATGACTTTTGTCATTAACAATTCAAATTTCGATGTCCCCCAGTTTCATTGCTTGGGCAACAGCATGTGCGGTAGAGGATGCGCCTAGACGGTGCCGAGCGGCACGCAAATGGTTTTCCACTGTTCGCTCGGAAATCATCATAATCGTTGCTATATGCGCTTGACTTTTACCCAGTGCAATCCATTGCAATACCTCGAGCTCACGCTTGGTGAGCGACTGGATCTCACTATACGTTCCGGGGCCGCGATGCCGTTTTAGCTCCAAAAATGCAATGCTGCAGAACGCTTGAGCGCTAAACTTCACCCCGTGACTCAGGTCAATATCCTCAGCGGCGAACGAAAAAGCACCTTCCAGACCTGCCCTACCAAAGATCGGCACTTGTATCCCGTTGACCCGCCCCAAATCGCGAACGCCCCTAACTATGCGATAGGTCATTTTGTCTGAATTGCGCGAAGGACTTTTCGACCAGAAAAATGGCTCTTCCGTCTCAAGGATATGCTTGGTTATTGGACAGTGCAGGAGGTAAGCATCCCGCTCATCTGCACTGCACCCCTCAATCCATTCTCCATGCACGAAGAACAACTCCTCGATAAGTTTTTCTACGGTCGGCCTTGGCGATATTCCGCAAATAATGACGCGATCGAAGCCCAACTTCGCAGAAAAGTCGATTACGCACTGACAGACAGCCTTTGCGTCAGGGGCTCTCCTTGCCTGTGCTACGCTTTCGAACAGGGTTTTCGCGAAGTCTGTCATCGCTCCTCCAGAATTTTTTTTATGATCCATGGGTATGGAACAGAGGCATATAGGGGAAATCCCTCATGTCTTATTTTACCCCGCGCGCATATGGTTGTGATTGAGGGCTGAATTCCCATCCGGGTCCCAAGCATTGATACCTCAACCACTGAAAAAAGGAAGCAATCATGAACACCGAAAGTATCGATACAAGCAAAAAGCCCACGCCAGATCCGGCAGAGCAGAACGCATTCTTCCCTTCTAGCTACTCTCTCACTCAGTACACATCTTCAAAGACCGACTTCGATGGCGCTAACTATCCAAATCCTTACAAAGGAAAGCTGAAAGTTTTGGTAATCGCTACCGACGAACGGTATGTCCTGATGCAGAACGGTACGATGTTTTCAACAGGTAATCACCCGGTTGAAATGTTGTTACCTATGTACCACCTCGACATGGCTGGTTTCGAATTCGATGTCGCAACCATTTCCGGCAATCCGGTAAAACTTGAAATGTGGGCCATGCCGGGTGAAGACGAAGCCGTCAGGAGTATCTACGAGAAATATCTGACTGAACTCAAATCACCACAAAAGCTCTCGGATATTTTGGCAAAAGGTCTCGAAGAAAACTCCCCATATATCGCTGTATTCATTCCCGGCGGCCACGGCGCTCTGGCTGGAATCCCACACAGCAAGGAAGTAAAAAAAGTACTTCAATGGGCCATGGACAACGACAAATTCATTATTACGTTGTGTCATGGTCCCGCCTCACTGCTCTCCGCAGCAGTCGATGAAAAAACAGAAGATTATCTTTTCAAGGGCTACAAAATTTGCGTATTTCCGGACTCTCTGGATAAAGGAGCAAATCTTGAGATCGGCTATATGCCCGGTCCCTTACCTTGGCTAGTTGGCGAAAGCTTGCAAAAACTCGGCGTGGAGATCCTAAACAAAGGCATTACTGGACAGTGTTTTCAAGACAGAAAACTGCTTACAGGCGATAGCCCCCTTGCTTCCAATAACCTTGGAAAGCTAGCTGCCGAGGCATTGCTGAAAGAAGTTAGCCTGTGATTTTTAAACAATAAGAGCTGCCCCTCAGAGTCATTGATGTGTACAGGACTTACGGGGGGCGACTGGTTCTTAGACAGATGCTCCACACCCGATTTTGACATCAAGCACGGAACGCCTGGATATTGAAGGGCGCCGCGCCCATTCATATCTTCAGCCAGGCGAGGGGTGATTAGTAGCTCTCCTCCTGTGTGGCTGAGATGAAGCCAAGATCGTTGCCCTTGGGGAACCACGCCTCCATTGGGTTGATCTGTTCGACGTTGATCGGCATAACAAATTTTCGCGTCTAGTGTCTATCGAGTAGAGTCTGGCCATTGCTGGCGGTTCATTGGGGCCGACGAGCTGAGACGATTATGTGCGGAAGACTTTCTCAGTACAGCGGCATTCACGACTTCGTTGCACTTCGTTGCAGCGCTGAGCATGCACAATGCCTTGGCGAACTCCGTCGGTGAAACACCGCTCGAGCGCTACAACGTCGCCCCGACAACCCAAGTCGCCCTGCTCCACCTGCAGGGCGATTGGGCCAAGGACCGCGTAGCGCCTATTAATGCCCGCGTCGAGAAGGTGGCCCACGGACCGTTCTTCCGCGCGATCTGGCCACACCGGGCAATCACGCCCATCGATAACTGGTTTGAGTGGGTGGACGAAGGCGGGACGAAGAAGCAGCCCTACCTGGTACGCCGGCGGGATGGCGCGCCCGTGCTGTGTGCAGCCATTGGCCAACTGCCCGACAGTGACGAAGGCCCGGGCGAGCATGATGGCTTCGTGATCATCACAGCCGACAGCGCCGGCGGCATGGTGGACATACACGATCGGCGCCCCGTAGTGCTGACGCCCGACCTGGCCCGCGAATGGCTAGATCCGAACACGCCCAAGGAGCGCGCCGAGCAAATGGTGCTGCATCAGGGCGAACCGGCCGAGGCCTTCGAATGGTTCAAGGTCGACAGGGCCGTGGGAAATGTGCGGAATAAAAGGTCGGAAGTTATCCGGCCTTTTAGCGCGCAACAGTCCTGAAGTTGGCCTGGTACGCGTAAAAACTCACTGCGGTGTTTTAGTTAGGGTCCTAGCTTCAAGGTACATTTCCTGAGCATCTGCCAAAATTTCGAGCCACTCCTTTTCTGTCATTTCCTTCAGCCCCAGAGCCCTCAGAAAAAACGCCCCTTCGACGGCTAGATAGGCAAGACGGCCGCGACGCCCCGCGCTCGAAGGCGCATCAAATTGCCCAAGCATTTTGAAGTAGAACAAGCGCGCCGGCTCGAGCATTGCTGGGGCGTGAATTAAGGCCGCCATCAAATTCGCAGCTTTGTTTGCGATTGATACGTCCTCACTCCTTGCCGTGTCTATGTAGCCGAGCAAAGTCGGATGCAGATCTTCCGAGTGTTTTTTTGCGTTCTGCAACACTTCGGCACCGAACCGGCTCACCTCTCTGTCAAGCATCGCGAGAATCAATTGGTCCTTGGTGGGAAAAATATAAAGCAGACCGCCTTTGCTTATTCCGGCGTGTTTCGCGACCGCCTCAAGCGTAAATCGCTGGACGCCCGTCTCAATAACGACAGATTTTGCGGCATCTAAAACGAGATCTGGATCTATTGTTTTCTTACGAGTCACGTGCTAGCCTCTTTTTATCCGTCTTACTAGACGGATTATTCTGTTAGCGTCAGGTGATGGTTCCATCGATAGGTTGAGTGTACCAAATCAGCATTGCTCATCCTTCGGAGTAGGGCTGACTCAACACCGCATTGAGCGAGGCGACAGGTCCCAACGAAGGCAAGCTCTATCGGTGACCATCGCAAAAGCCATGTCGCTACAGAAAAAAACTCACGGATAAGAGTGCGTAACTCAAACTCGTTATTGACCGTATTTAGAGCCTAAAAAATGAACAGCACCTTACCCGCAGCAGCAATCGGACACTTCGTTCTCAAAGTCGAGAACATAGATCACAGCTACGAGTTCTACACGAAGCTCGGCCTGCGACCGTTCGCAAAATATCCAGACGTGGCGATTATCGAATTGCGAGGCGGGACCCACATCTTGATTTTCAGCAAGCACGAGGAACTGCCTTTCAAGATCAGTTCGAGCCACCTGGGCCAGCGAAGCGCCTTCTTCAATGAGCAGTTGGACTTGATGATTGCAGGCTCGTCCAAGGGCGACCTCGAACAATACAGATCAACCTTGGTCGGCCGCGGTTTAGACGTAGGCGAAATTTCTCAGGATCAGTTATTCGGACACAATTTCTTCCAATTAACCGACCCTGATGGAAATGGCATAACGTTCTACACCAGCCATACAGGTAGTTTGCCGGTTTAATCCTTAAGGAACTGAAAGGCTAAGCCACCACCGGTACCCACTTCTTAGGTGGGTACTGCTGTTTACAATCCACTATCAGATCCGCGTCAATCCGATATACCCCTGGCAGGCCGTCGCGTGAACAGCCCTTGGTCGCGGGTCGCGGTGTTGGCAACAGCAGGACTCAACCCAGGCGACCTATCTACCAGTTCATAATTGCCAGCTCACCGGTGACCGCAGCTTTCCCCTGCCTTGGATTGGCGGTGCTGTAGCGGATATCCATCATCTCCAGACGGAACCCATCGAACACACGGCGCACGTCTGGATGATCGTTGATGCTGATCATCACCTTGCCCTGGCACTTCCGCATGAAGTCGGCCATTCGTTCGTACTCCTCAAAGCCGAAGTCCTCCCCATAGCCCTGGGTCTTCCAATACGGAGGGTCCATATAGTGGAACGTGTAGGGTCGGTCATATTTCTCCGCACACTTGAGCCATGGAAGATTTTCGACGTACGTCCCAGAAAGGCGTTGCCAGGCTTCTGACAGGTTCTCCTCGATCCGCAACAAGTTGATGGGTCGGCCGGTGGTAGCTGTACCGAAGGTTTGTCCGGTTGCCTTGGCGCCGAAAGCATGGTGCTGAAGATAGAAGAACCGTGCAGCCCTCTGGATATCCGTCAGGGTTTGCGGCACCGCCATTTTTTGCCACTCAAAGATCTGCCGCGAGCTGAGTGCCCATTTGAACTGGCGTACGAACTCCTCGAGATGGTGCTGAACGACACGGTATAGGTTCACCAGGTCGCCATTGAGGTCGTTTAGGACTTCTACTCGGGCAGGCTGGTCGCGCTTGAAGTAAAGCGCGGCGCCGCCGGCAAACACTTCCACATAGCATTCGTGATCAGGGAAAAGCGCCAGCAGGCGCTTGGAAAGTCGCCGTTTACCGCCCATCCATGGAACAATTGGATTCGCCATCATTGCACTCCTTTGCGTTTACGCGCCCTTCCTGGGCGCAAAATGTCCGAAACGGTGACGCGTTTCGGTGTAACTCCTTGGTTCGTGATAACTCGACCTAAATAGCGGCATCCACCTGATTACCCAAGCTCTCTGCCAACTCGGCCTGACGAGCTTCCTCTTGGCGAAGCACCTCAAGCCGCTGCTGATGCTGCTGGATTTGTCGCCAGCGCGAGATATGACGATCGGTCGCGTGATCGTACTCAGCAGCAGACACCTTTTGTTGCGGGAAGTCCTGAACGCTGTCCCAGGCCGCCGGGTCGAGCCGAAGCACGTCGCGATGCAGTGCATAACGCAGCTGGTCAGCCATGATTGATTGCAGTGCAACGGGCAACTCGCTGGGCTCCACATCTGGAGCAAAGCCAATCAGCTGCATTGCCGCGTCGAGGGCGGCCGCCTTCTCCATCAGTCGGGTATGGACATCCTGTAGCGCTCGGCAGTTGCTGATCGATTGATCCACCATTGAGCGCAGCGACAGACACTCGCCCTTTGTGCGCTCCGCCTGGTCCTGCTTTGCACAAAGCAGGCCGACCATCGCCTCATAGATATGGACCGACGCCTTGCTCGGCTTTTGAGCCTTGGTTGATGTGCAGGCAGGACATGCGCCCCCCTGGCGCTGAGACATTGGGCCAAACCAACCACAACGGCAGGAACAGAGCGGCTGCCCGGCCAGTGGAACGGGTTTGAGGTTTGCGATTGGTTCGGGCTCGCCGGGCCTGATGCGATCAGGGTCTTGAAACGGCGGCGTTACTGATTCTGGAGGTTTTCCAGGCATATTAAGCACCTGCGGTATAGGGCCTCACGGCCGGATTGTCAGGCAAGAGTGCCCCCGAAACAGACGGGCCACTCGGTTGAATCAACTGGCAAGCTTCTCCTTTTCCTTGGTCAGCATGGCCAGCTCTTTGTCTTTCTGCGCCGAACTCTTGCCGCTGAGGCGCACGGCCGCCACTTTGGCGTTTATCGCCTGGGTCGATGACTTCGCGCCAGTAGAGGCCAGCGGTTTGGCGGTATCTCCCGCTTTCAGCCAGGCCTTGAAGTCTGGCATTTTCATCTCGGTTACATCGCCTACGTCCCAGCCTTTGTCAAAGTTCGATTTATAGGCCTTCACAGCAGCAGCCTGGCTTGTGTAGCCAAGCATTACCTTATGCTCGTCAAACTTCCCGGAGGCCTGGTCCTTCTGGTCCACCACGAAAACGCGCTGGCTGTATGGCTCAGGCCCCACATAGACATCAACCTGGTCACCATCGGCACCGGTCGTTCTTTTGATGTAACCATAGTGATCTGACATTGAACGCGACCACTCATTGCCATCCTTGTCGACGCCTTTGCGCTCCGAGCCTCGGGGGTTCTCGATCGCAATATTCAGCCCTTGCAGGTTGATATGGCCTTTCCGGTAGTTACCCGCCTCTTTCTGGGCGGTGCTGGGTTCCGGCAGATCGTTATCGGGAGAAGTTGCTGCGTCACGTGCCGCAAGGTCCAAGGCTTCCGTCGGCGGCAAACTCGCGCGATCGGCTTTAGAAGAAGGCAGCTGATCAGTCGGCTGCGTGTCTTCCTTGTCACCATACTGTTCTGCCTGGTCCTCATGAAGCTTCTGGGCATAGTCGTCGGCGCTTTTTACATCCTTGAAGACCCCTAGGTGCTTACCAGTTCGCTCATACGTTTTGATCGCCTCCCGGTCGGACATGATCCTGCCGTCATCGCTGACTGTCGGAATTAGAACCTCCTTACCGTCAACTCCGATCGACATCGAGCGCACGGTGCTGATAGAGCCATCCGCATTGCGCACCGTTGGCCTGGCGTTCAGGTCGATGTTGCCGGCGGTGATCAGGCCACCTCTGCCAGATCCAGGCAAGCCAGCATCGTCAGCCTGCTGCTCTTGCTCTTGAGCCTGTAAGCCCTGATTGGGCAGCACTGCGGCGCCCCCTGACGGTTCCGGCGTTGGATCGGCAGATTGCAATGTTGGCAGTACGGGCTGCCCGTCGGCGGCAGGCCTTTGCACAGACTCAGTCGCCTCGGAGTTGTCCTCGTCACCACCACCGGCTTGTAAGGCCTGGATGTACGGAAAAAACCTTGCCGCCAGAGCCCGGGCAGATGCAGCGGAAGCCCCAGTATTTGGGTTCTCTGCGAGACGAATCAGTGCGTTTCGCACTGGTGCGCTCTCGTAAAGCCTGGCAAACCCACCGATCGAGCCAGCGATAGGGATCGCCTTGAGACCAGCCGCGGACGCGGCGGCAAAACCTCCAATGCTGTAGTTTTGTTGCCCGGTGTTGGTCATGACGCCAGCCTGGCCCGCACGACGAGTCGCATCTAAAACCTGCCGTAACCCTTCAAGCTGCCGACGGTCAGCATCCCTGAAAAAGATGTTGGCCTGAGCCGGCATCTTGTTCATGTTGTTGATGAATCGATCGGGAGACAACCCGTCAGCGCCCTGCGAGTTTCTGAGAAGTCTCTGGATAATGGTTGCCCGCGCTGCCTGCCGACCTTCCGTGTCAAGGCTCTGGAAAAGGTTCCTAACCTCGCTTGGCTTGCGACTGAACAACAAGCTCTCGGCCAGTTCCGGAGTGACATCTCCGCGATCAAGCACTGACTTCATGCGCGACTTGCTGACTTTGCCGGCCTCCTCGCCATAAATCGCATTTGCCTGGCGAAGCTTGAGCACGTCTTGAGCAGGTAGATTCGCCTGCGCAACATCATTCATGTCGTCGTATAACGACGATTGCAGTCGTGTCAGCAATGCCTTGGCCCTTGTCGGCAACTGGCTTCGCGCGGCACCGTCGAAAGACTTAACGATGTCTCGCAAGGCTGTACGGTTCTCCCGGAGTGAGGAGTAGGTTTGCGGCGCCGCATTCAGCGTTTGCATGAACTGCTGGATTTCGTTCGCCGCCTCCGGGCTCCCTACAATCCCCGGCCGGTTTAGCTCGGCAAGAGCGTCATCCGCAGCTTGAGTGGTTCTGGCATAAGGCACCACTCCTACCTGATCCAGCTGGGCCTCGTACCTGCCAATCCTGTTACCAGCAGCTTGGCGGCGGCGGCCCACCCTTGCCTGAAGGCTTTCCATAATCTGATCAGCCTGGGGAGGCGGGTACTGAGTATTGAGATCCTCAACCGCGGCTATCCGTGCTTCTCGCTGCGCTTGCCGCGCCCCAGCCGTACCAGCGAACGGAATTCGCTCACCGGCTACCTGCGCGCTGCGCGACATGAACGTTTCAGGTGGAAATACATCGGAAGTCATCAATGGGATGTTGGTCTGCTCGGCGGCCCGAACAAGCTGAGCGTTTTCACCCTGAGCAGGATTTCTCATTGCCCTGACTGCACGCCTGCCGGCGTCCACAACACCGCCTGCGGCACTCGCTACAAATGGAGTTGCCGCGCCGAGCGCTCCAGCAATTGCAATATCGCCGCTATCAAAATTACCGCCGGCATTTTCTTGCAGGCCCTCGAGCCCGGCCTGGGTAGCGGCAGAGCCCGCCCCCAACACCACCGCCTGGCGGGCCAGACCGCCACCAGCCAATGTTGCGACACGACCGGCAGGCGTGAACGCCGCGCCAATGCCTACAGCCTGGGCGACATCAAGCCCTGTCAGCCCCGGCTTGTTGATGACCGCCTGAACACCGGTCTTGTTGTTCGCCGCGATCAGGTTTCCCTTTTCATCCTGAGAAATACCGATGTAGGGAGAGCTGGAGCGCAGCATTTTTGCAATTTCGCCCGGATCGGTAGTGGTCGGCAGCGCTGCAAAAAGTGCCGCCTGCTGCCCGGCTGGAATATCGAGACCTTTGAGCAGGCCAGAGCTCTGCAACTCCGGCAATTCTTTGGTGGCGCGCGTCTGACGCTCGGCACCCGCGAACATCTCCTTCACACCCTGGAGAAAGCCTCGTTCTCGGGGCTCTTCCTTGTCTGCGAGCGGTGCAGCCTCCCAAGCTGGCCTGGTAGAGGCTGTTTCCGATTTTGCGACAGTGCCCGCACCCGTTGCGCCGGCACCCGCGTCATAGAGCGGGGCATCTTCCCAAGCGGCCATTATGGTTTCACCCTTTGTTTTCCATTTGGATCGATGAACACCGTGCCAGACGGCAAGCGGTTGTAGTCATCGTCAGTCGCGATGCTCGGCGCAGCGGCACTCTGCTGCCGGGCCGGCGGAGTTGCTTGCGGCAATTGCAAACCTCGCTGCTGAGCCGTGCCCGCCTGGGGAATAACGGTACCAATATCCAGGGGTTCAGCCCGGGCGTTTTGGCGGCGCTGCTGGATCATGTTCGTCTTGAGCTGAATAGCCCTTTCGTTCAGGGACGAAATCTCATCAAGGCGCTGCTGGACCAGTTTCGGATCGTTGAGGTTTGTAACAAGCTCGTTCCAAGCGCGCTGGGCGTCCCCATCGGTTTGCACGCCCGCATTCAGACGTAAGCTGTCATTTCTCAGTCGCTCTAGAGTTGCGTTCAGCGATCCGTAGTTGCGCGACTCCTCGGTGCTGGTACCGGTTGAGTTGCGCACTTCGGATACCCTGTTGGCAATCGGGCCAAGATTGAGCTTCCCGTCAGAGATCTGCTTGCTGATGCGGCTGAGTGACTGGTTCATCGTTTGAGCGTTGGCGATGGCGTCTAGATCGCCGTCCTCGGCTTTCTGGATTGGAGCGGCCAGTGGTTTACTTGATGCATCCACAGGCGCCAAACCCATCTGCTGGCCGTACCGCAAAGCCGCATGACGGTTTTCAGGCGTATTGAAAGCACCGCTGAGGAGCTTGTAACCAGACACGCGATCGACCAGTTTTTCGATCGGGACCTCCAACACATCCTCATCACCGTCGGTTGTGGTCCCGCGATTCTTGGTCATCGGTGCATTGTATTTCTGGCCATCCTCACCAGTTACTTCAAGCTCGAAAACAACAGTGCCCTTGGTTTGCCCAGGAAGCACCTGCACGATTTTCTTTTGGCCACCACCACCCTTCTGGATATCCGGGCCGAACACACGATTGACCGCGTCCAGGGCCTCCGGCGCATTTGAGTTCAGGTCGCCCGCAAATACACGCCCAGCGGTATCAACGTCACTTTTCATTTGTGGAGAAAGGACGTGTCGGGGGTCCATCCACGGGTTGCGCTTGAACACTTGCAGGTCGCTTTCGTCGAGGTCACCACCCGCCGCTATCTTCGCATACGCGGACTTTGCGATTAAGGCGTCCTGTTTCTGCTGTTGCGCTTTGTCCTGCTGGTCGATTTGCCGGCTGAACTGCTGTTGTTGCATGTCGAAGCGCTGATCTTCCCGCTGCATGCGTGCTGCTGCTTGCTGCTGACCCGCCGCCTGGAGACCATAGGACGCCTGAAACTGCCGATCTTGGCGTGAAGCGTTATCGGCATCACGCTGCCGAAGGTATTGGCGCTGGTCCTGTGTGTCAGCATAATTTCGTTGATCCGTCTCCCGACGGTATGCGAGATCATCCTTTCGCAGTCCCATCTCCTGCTGCTGGATTTCTCGGCCATATTGCCGATCCTCGGCGTGTTGGGCGAGCTGGGCGCGCTGAATTTCTTTCTGATCCTTCTGCGCGAGCAGGTTGGTCACCAGGCCAAAGCCTTGGGCGAAACCATCCATTCCGCCACGGGTATCTAATCCGCCTGCCATCTGTTGTCTCCCGACAATAATTTCTGAGGTGCCGCGTAGATAATTCGTCTGCGCGGAAATAATTGCATAAGCTGCATGAGTTCAGGCCAAAAAGATGGCCCAAAAGGGGAACACCTTCATGAAATGGATGCATGCTTTGTTGGGGGCTACGGCCCTCATCTCCAGCCAGACTTTTGCCGACAGTTGCTGGATTATCACGGACCTGAAGGGGAAAGCAGCCTTCGCCAGCGACAACTACTCAGTGACCGACGACAAGATCGGCAACACCGTGTTTTGGTTGAACATCAGCGAGCACAGCCCCTCGATCGCCGTGAACGGCGCCAAGGCTTCTTACGAAGGCGGCGAACTGATGAAAATCAACGAAAGCACGCTCCTTTATGCGTACCCGAACGACCAAGCGGTAATTGAAACCTGGTCGATCGACGCCAACGCTGGCAAGGCGTACATGACGCAAGCAAGGTCCGGTGCTGGATCGCGAAATAAGGCATCTTTTTACATCGGGAATGCAAAGACTGGCTGTGCAGCTACATAAATGAGCCGGCGATGTACCCTACGCCCGCGCCGATCGCAGTGCCAATTGGGCCAAACGCAGCCCCCACCATCGCACCGGTGGTTGCCATGCCTACTTGGCTAGATTGCTTGTTAGCCTTCGCCTGCTGATTCATCTGGTCCTCGGCCAGCTTTGCCTGTTGCTGCTGTTGTGACAGCTGGGAGAGGCCTTGCATCGCCTCACCCTGCATTTCTTGCTTCAGTCCAACCAATCCGTATGCCATAGCCTTACCCTCCCTGCTTCAGGCCGCTGAGGCCCATGCCGCCAGCCATGATTTGCTCCTGCAGGTCACGCGCGGAGATTCGCGCGTTATTGCTCGCATCCACTGAAGCCGAGGCTCGACCAAGCTGCATTTTCCGGTCTTGCGCGGCCTGTTGGGCAGGTGACAGGACGAGGCCCATCCCCTGCTGCTGTAGCTGGAGCCCTTGATTCGCGCTATCGAAAGATTTGTTCACCGACTCGGTGGCGGTCGCTGCTTGTTCGCCGGCAAAAGAATCGCTGGTTGCGATGTTCGCCAGCTTGTCGACGTATGGCTGAAAGCGCGCCTTCCAGTCGTCCCATTGAGCTCGGCTGAGCTGCCCAAGAACATTGGAGGCTCCTTGTTTGCCGGCGAACGCGGCGCTCGGATCAACGTAGTAGGTCATTATGCGTAGCCCGCGAAGTTGGCACCGCCTGCGACATTGTCATAAAGCTTGCCGCTGGTACCTGATGGATTGAGAACGGTGGAATTGGCCGCAGTTGTCTTTGCTGGAGCCATATTGTTGAGACCGTAGGAGACTCCACCTGCGACAGCACCAAGCGCCGTGCCAGCGAGTTGTAGGTTCGCTGACTTACGGTTGAAGTTGGTGAAGGCCGCCCCCTGGGCATCCTGAGCCGCCTGGCTTGCAACGGTGTTCAGGCCGGCCTGTGCCTGGGATGATTGTCCCTGACCAATTGCCGCGACATTGCTGAGCCCGGCGATTTTTTGGCTTTTTTGTTCAAACTGCGCGCGCGCCATAGTGTCGCCGCCGGCCGTCCCTACACTTGTTGCCAGATCGCCCTGGGCAGAGGTGAAGCGACCACTATTCGGATTCAGTCCATATTGCTGGGTGACACCCTGGTTCAGTTGCTCCATTCCGGAGCTCAGCGCCTTTTGCGTCCCGGCGTTGGTCTTGCCGCGGACGTAGGCCATGCTCCCTTCGGAATCCATGTCGTCAACACGCTTCATGTACGCATTTTCAACCGGAGCCAGGCGCTCCTGGGCATAGTTCCACTTTTCAGCCGCCACTTGCGCGGCATACTTTTGCTCCGGCGTATCCTGGATTGAGTTATCGGTCTTGCTTCCGCCGCTCATAATTCGCCTCGCTTGATCAGGTCTTGGTTGTAGGCAGAAAAGGTCTCATCGTGAAAGTGTCGGCGAATGCTGGCAGATACTTCTGCCATCCAGGCGGTACCTCCAATCAGGTACGCACACTGCACCACCAGGCCGGTAAGCTGGTCCCTGAGGACAAAAGCCAGGCTGCGTCCATGATGGTCGCCGTCCAGCTCAAGCGTGACACTGTCGCGCCAATCTTGAAGCGCAGCCGCCATCAACGGGCGAACAAAATGCTCGAAATGGCGGTAAAACGGGTTGATCGGCAGCTCGATAAGTGCCAGCCAGAAGGCATGGTAAATGTCGTTCGTGGTGAGAGCTTTGTCACCGTCGACGATGTCGTCGAGCGTCTGCGATATCGCGAAAAGCGTTTCGCAAAACGTAATGGCGTTAGGGTCACCCTTAAGAACCCGGGCAAGTAGCTGCTCTTGTGTTTCACTCATCGATTAGCCCTCACGCGAAAATACGGGTCAGATCGGCCTGGCGCAGTTTTATCGTTGCGTCTTGGCCGGTGCCGGTTTTGAAAATGATGGAAAGCCTGAATTTCAGGCTTGTGGGCGCCTGGGCCAGCGCCAAAATCTGGGTCACCAGGGTTCCGGCAATGTTGCCGATTGGCATCGCGTGATTGAGCTCCTGGTTCTGCCCGATCTGAGCAATGGTCGTACCGCTTGCGCTCACCGCCACGACTTGCAGGGCAACCTGCAGCACGCTGGTGTTGACGCTTGAGAACTCCCAGCCGGCAATAGCGCGCAAGCGCTGGCCAACGGCAACTTTGGAGACGTCCACAGACTGCTCGAGGGTAAGCGTCGGGGTTGCTGCGCTTGGCATGCCGGTAATACGCAAAACCTGCTTTTCCCCGATATCTGCTGCCTCTTTCGACGCCGTCACAGCCAAACCATTGAGGTTTGTGCCCTGCAAGGTGCAGGACGTCGCCAATTGGCCCGTAGCGTTGCTCCCTGCGCCCAGCGTGCCGTTGGTGCCGGTCAGCAGCGCGTTGGGGATCAGGCTGCCCCCGGGCACCGCTGCAGCGTCGTAAAGCACGCTCGATGTTGGAAGGATCGCCGGAAAGGTGAACAGCCGCTTCAACGCTTCACCCACCTTACGGCCGATGATTCGAGCCCCCATTGGTGTCGGGTGCAGGCCGTCTCCCGTCATACCCTCTTTGGGCCAGTAGCTCGTGCCAGACGCAGGATCGACCATCTCATCCCACGGGTTAACTACGATGACACCCAAGCTCGGTGCAACGTTCAAGTACCAGTTGTGCACCGCGAAGTGGTTCGCCGTCTGCTGAATAGGTAGTCCAACGTTTGCCCCGATCACTGGGGTTTCCGCAATGGCAATAACCACCTTTCCACGCTTGATTAGCGCGGCATACAGATACTCCAGATTGCGGATCGTCTGCTCCAGGCTCATCCCGTTCAGTCGGTCGTTGCCCGTACCGAAGTGCACCATTACGTCGAAGGCGTTGCTGTTGGCAATCACATCAGCTTGCAGGCGGGCCACCATTTGAGAAGTGGTGTTGCCGTCGATCCCTTTGTTGAGGGTCAGCGGAAAAGCGGCAAGGCCACCCGTTTCGGAGACAGCCCAGTCAGCGAAGCCCACGTTGCCCTTGGTGCACTGAAAGGCGCGGCTATCGCCCAGCACCAGCACATCGGTCAGCAACGGCCGGTAAAGCATCGCCTGGGCCTTTTGCACCGCACTATCAGCCTTGGAACCTTGCTCAGCCGTGGCGGCGCCGATATCTCCAGCAGTTACCGTCAGCTTACCTTCGGGATTGGGCAGCACATCGTTCAGCTGCTTGACTGTGCCCGAGCCGCCACCACCGCCACCCTGTCCAGCGATTGCCGCCAGCTTGGCTGGACACTCGGCAAGCGTAACTGTCCCATAGCGGTCGGTGAGCGGGTATTTGCCGTCGTGGTTTGGCCCGCCGGCGGCGGTTCCGGCAGTCCAGTCGGCGAACTCAGCCAAATTGACCTGGCGATCCTTCAGGAACTCCTCGATCTTTTCCAGCAGATCTCGGATGCCTTGGTTTGTGACAAAGCGAAGTAACACATATGGGACGTTCGTTATTTCCGCATTGGGTGAGGCGTCCAGCGTCACGCGGGTGTCGGTCTCCACAGTGACCAGCTCGAAGCACTGACCACTAGGCACCACCAAAACGTCGCCGCGCACGGCATTCGATAACCATGAAGTGCCGGCGCCGGTCGCAATTACTGCGCCCGCAGCAATAGAGACCGTTCCGGCGCGGTAGATATGGGTAGCCATAAGTTTTCCTGAGATGGATTACGCGGGACCGGGGCCGGCCGGGAGGATGATCCCTTGATCGACTGGCCTTCTGGTTTCGATGAACAAAAACGGCATGTGAATCAGCGTTCCAGAGCGCCCTGTCAGGATGACTCGGGGAATGATCTCGCCGATGAGGCCGGGCACATAAAGTCGGCTGCCAGCCACTTCACCGTTGTAGCGCATGAAATAGCCGGTACCGATGGAGCTGACGAGCATCCACTCATTGCGAGCGCCGAACGTGTCAGAGCCCTGCCAAAACTCGACGTATTGGTCTGGCTCTACCTGGTCCCTGCTGCTGTAGTTCCACACGCCACTGGAGCGTTTGTAGCTGACCGCGTTATTGCCCGAGTCAAACACGACTACAGAACCAGGCGCCCATACCCGAATCCCATGGGTTTCTCCGCTGATGTATCCACCGGATGCAATGACCATGAACTCGCACATATAAGCGCGCATAAGCGGATAAAGCTGAGCGTGGTTTTGAGGGTTTCCGGGCAAGTTAACGATGGTGAAGGCCACTATTACGCCCGTCCAAGCGCCAGGGGCGCCTTTGGGCGCGATGTACCCGATTACTGTCGCAACCTGAGAAGCAATGTTGCGTGGCCGTGCGAACACTAAAGGTGGTGTCGGGCTGGTTGAAACCCCGAAAAAACTGTACTCAAAAAATATGGCTACAGGAGGAATGCCGTCCCGTTCTTTGTAAAGACGAACGTCTGTCCATCCGCCGTTATCAATATGTCCGGCACCATCGCCCACAGCTACAAAGATGGGGTTATTTTCATCGACCGAAAGGTTTCCCCAGTCGTTTTTCACCCTGAAACCGGTACTCATGACGAAATCCCTAAAATCAGAAAACACGACACAGGCGCAGCCGACCAGGTAAGCAAGTTGCCATTGACCACCACCAGCGGAACCGGCGAGAGGCCGACGTTTTCGGCGGGCATGAGGCTGATGTCCAACTTCAATCCGGCGTAGGGGGTCAGATCCAGGCTGCCGGCGGCGTTGCTCTGAGTTCTGACCGACTCCATTTTGCGAATAGTCCTCACCGAACTGTCGAAGGTGACCTGCTTGTTTTTGTCGCGGCATCGGATGATCGATGTCATAGCAGCAACTCCCCAATTTCAATTCGCAAGTCGCCGGCGGGGTCGTACCAGCGCTGATAGCTGTCGGTCATCACCATTCTGGTGCCGCCAAGGAGGCCGTTCATGAAAATCCCCGCCTGCGGGTCAATCACGAACCTCGGCAGGCCACCGGCGCCGACCTGCGAGCTTTTGAGTTGCCCGTACACCTGCCCGAACCCGATAGTGATGTTGGCAACGTCGATTGCCTCAGCACGCAGCTGACCACCGACCGTTGTCACCGGTGTTACACCATCGTTTGCCGTGAGCTTGCCGATACTGATCGGTCCAATCTGGGCTTGCTGGATGGATGCCTCTTTCACCAGCAGCGTGTTGATGTAGACCTTCTCCCCATCGATGGTGAAGGGATTCACATAGTTCGGTCCGTGCACGCCTGGCGTTGCAATCCAGAAGCGGTTGGCCAGGATTGCAAAGTCGGCAACCGTGCCGTCGTTGTACGCACCGAAACCACTGATCAGCCCGTTTACGTCGAGCCTCAGCGTGTATTGAGCGGAAAGCCCCTCAAGCGCCGTGGTGTGCGTACTCAGTGTTTGCTGGATGGCCGCAGATTGCTCATTCACGCTACTTTGCAGTGAGGTGATCGAATTCGCCGTCGCCTCAAACTCATTGGCGATGGTCTGCTGGTCACTGAGGTACTGGGCCGCGGTGTTATCCATCCGCGATACCAGTCCTTCCAGATTTCTGGCCTGGGCCTCGATCGCGCTGGCAAAGGTTTCGCTGTACTGAGTCAGCACAGCCTCAGCGCCCTCAAGGCGCGAGGACATGCTGTTCAGCGCCTCAGTGGCGGCCTCTTGCAGATTAATCCGCGCGGTACGCTCAGAGACGATGTCTGCGGAGTTCTCGCCGATGCTGGCTTGCATCAGGTCAATCTGGTGCGCGATAGCCTGCTGGTCGGAGGTAATCACCTCCTGCAGTTGAGTGATAGCGGCAGTGATGTCTTTTCCAGTCTGCACCCGCAGATCTGATACCTGGCGCCGGATCTGCACGTTCTCATCATCGCGCAGATAGCGCTCGGCCGAAGTCATCAATTTCGCGGACTGGGCGGCTGCACCAAGCATCGCTATCGTCTGGTCCAATCCTTCGAGGTCGATGGCCTTGGCCAGTGCCTTCGCCAGCTCGCTCTGACTCGTCTCCTTTGTTATCAGCTCCAGCAGGTAGTCGATATCAAGCATAGACTCAACGTAAGTGCCGTCAGGGCTGTTAGGCGGCCCCTCTACGTTTGAAGTCGAAACCCAGGTGATCCAGTAGTAATAGCTGATGCCTTTCTTCGGGTCATCAGGATCTACCGCATCACCGCGAATCGGATCGCTGTAGATCATGCCGGTGGCACGACTGATCAGCGTGGCCTGGCCGAAGTTGTCGGTTTCGCTGCGGTAGATGTTGGTCAGCGAGTGGTTGCGGTAGAGCTTGTAGGGGTTTTCCCAGGTCAGCGTGTTCATGCCGAAGACGCCGACCGCTTGAAACCCGACAGGGGCCGGCGGTACTGCGCGATCTGGAATGCCAGGCGTTGGAACCAAACCACCGGTACCACCTGGCTTCCAGCCTGGTCGGAGCGTGAACGCCCCGCTTTCCAGCAGATCCCGGAAGGTCAGCTTCTTGTCGAGGCCGTTCCCGCGATTCCCCTCGCCCGTTTCGATGATCTCGGTGAGAGCACTGAAAAACGGGCGCAACTCCGCCGAAACCTTGCTGCTTGGTGCAGGAAGGCTTGAGCGTTTGGTCGTCATTAGGTCAACTCAGAGGGCGTATTCGCGATTTGGATTGAGAAAACTTCGTTAGAGCCTGCCGCCTCGACCTGCCACTCACGCGCCTCCGCGTACCCAGCAGGCAGCCGAAACATTCCGCCAGCTTCAATTGGCATATCAAGCACCAGCGCTTTGTCCGCAAACACCCGAAATTGAACTGGGTAAGCGTCGGCAATCACCTTTCCGCAGTTGAAGTTTGCAGCTCCAGGTGGAAACTCGAAGATCTTCGACCTCCATCGATACTGCATCGGCGGCCCGCCGCGCCACTTGGAAATGCTGCTGCCTTGGATGAGGTACAGAGACGATGCAGCAATGTCGTAGTAGGAATTGGCGGCGGCCGCATCGATGAACTCAATGCCTTCTCCCGGAGCCAGGGCGAAACAACCGCCACTGTAGAAGGCCAGGTATCGCCCCTCATACCGGCAGGCGTGGATTGAGGATGGATTGAGCGCCTGCCATTGCTCAGGTGTTAGAACTCCGTCAGTGATCAGCTGGGGCTCGCCTCCAGATACCGCCACCAGCCCCTCCGTTGAGGCATAGACGACATACTCCCCCATATCCACCACTGATCCCCTGGAGATGCATACGCGGTCGGCATCAGGGTCTGAGGCCGTCATTGCGGCCGGCGTAGTCCCAGTAACGAGCCGAGGCCGCCCAGTGGTGGCCACCACCAACCCGGCAGTGGTCACACCAATTCCCACGATCTTGTCGGGAAACGATATCTGGTAGTCGACGGGCCAGGCGTGAGGATAGTACGGCTCGCAAAAACACAGCGTATTGTCAAAAAAACCGGCGAAGATGCCGTTCGGCATTTCCACCAAACCTACCATCGTGGCGTCTGGCATATCCCAAGTGAGCGACGGGCACGCGATGCCAAGTTCGTCACTGTTGATATCGTCCACCCAACTATTTTGGGCCACGGGAAAGTCAGCGAGATATAGGAACTCGCCACCACTTTCTGACCGGTAGAGGCGCTTCGTGACGATGTTGTAAGGGCCTGCCGGAGCCGCCGGCAACTGAACGTTGACCTTGCCAGGCAACTGACCTTCGGCGCCATCCCAGCGCGTGATGATGTTCGATACTGAACTGGGAGGCCCTTCCTCGCCGTACGCCGTGACATAGGTAACGATGTACGTTGCATTGACCACTGTGGCCGGGGCAGTACCGCTGTCGCCGGCCTCGGTCACCAGCGGCGCGCCGTCTGGGGCTGGAACTCCAAGGCGGTAAAAGCCTGACGGGTAAGGTCCAGCCCCCTGAGTTGCGACACCAATCGGTGCCATTTTTGGAAATGAGTCGCCAGTCCAATAAACCCGCGACCAAGCATCCTTCGCCAGCGGGCTTTTGGCTGCATTGACCTGCTGGCCAGCGCCCCAGGCAAACCAGAACCCGGCGCCATTGTTACCGAATGGGTACCGGTAGATAGATGACGGATTGATCACACCGCCAATTCCAAGCACGGGCAGCGGCGCATTTTCAGCCCGCAGTGAACCCTTGCGCAGATTTACGTTGCGGGCCGCCTGGGCGTTGGTCGGCTGCAAAAGACGCGGAGTCAGTGCTGGCAACTCGCCCTTGAAAGACGTGATCGCAATCGATGTCATGGGAACCTCGGTGTTTTCATCCTTGTGCTGCCGTACTGGTGACCGGCCAGCGCCTCAGATCGGGCATTGGTGCAGAGGGCATAGAACGCCGCCTGGTCCATCAAGGCGCGCTGCATGTCGGACCACGGCTTCTCGGGCATCTTGCGTAGCCAGTACTGGGTGCCGAGCGTCAGCGCCTCGCAATAACGATCCAGCAGCCAGTCCGGGGGCACAGCTACGGAGGAACCAAACGTGGGTCGCACAACCACATCAGCGGTCAGCCCCGGAGTGCCGCCGGTGACAATGACCGTGTCCGGCGAAGGCTGGAACACCTGGCAATATGCAGGCCGACCATCCTGATACAGCGCCTGGATGCGGATAGGCTCCAGGCCTGGCCCGGCGGTGATCTGCTGCTCACCATCGGACAGCTGGATTCTGACCTTCCAGGCCGGCACCTCCGTACACAGCTCGCGCAACGCCCAGGCCACACCATCGCGGATGGAGGCGATTACCACCCCCGGCAAGTTCGGCAGGATCTGGTCGACCAGCTGGCTCACGTTCATTGCTGCGGTACCTGTTGCTGAGATGTGGCGGCGACCGGCAGAGGGCCAAGCATGCGATCCGTCTGCACCTTCATGCCCAGGGCAGTCTGGAACATCTGAAAGTGCATCGTTGCGCGGTTGAGGTTTGCCGCGTGTTCGGCGTCTTTCGCGTAGGCCCTGGAGAGGATGTAATCCACCAACACCGGCGCAAACGAATCGTCCAGGCGAATTTTCTCAGCGGCTGAATCGGTCGCCATTGCCTGGGTGTGCGGGTCTGGCACCGACGAGTAAATGATCTCCAGCTTGCTGGTGGCCATCGCCGGCGGGTAGACGTAGAACTGTCTCGGCGCCGCCTCATCGAAGATGTACTGCTCAATCTCCTCAACCTGCTGCTCGGCGTGCCACCGCCGCCTGGTTGAGTCGATGGCACCCCGGGTCGTGAGAATCACGCTCAGCCCACCGCCCGCGGGGGTGATGTTTCGCACCACCTCCAGCAGGCGCAGACCGCCCTCGGGAATGGATTGCCTGGTGCCCGGGGAACAAGTAATTTCGGCCGTGACAGAACTTGCGTTGGGCTTGATGTTGCAGATCGCCGCATACGCTTCGTTCAGCCAGTCCAGCAGCTCGGTGTTTGCCCACCGGGTGCCGTTGGAAGTGACTTCCTGCAGGATCTTTTTGGCTCGGGTCAGGATGTTGCCTACAGTCGTCACGGCCACGGTTTACACCTCGTGCATGTAGGAAAGTTTCGCCAGCTCGGTGGTCCATACGAACTCACAGCCGGTTCTGGTGTTGCGCAGCAGGCGATTGCCGGTGACGGGCACCGAACGCTCCTGCTCATCGTCAACGTCTTCGAGGTCCGGCGCATGAGCTTCGGGCTGGGCTTTCGGTGGATCGCCTGCCACCAACTTCATGTTGATGCCGGGGATGCTCATCTCATCGACAAGTGCCTGCGGGATGTACACCTGGCCGTCTTCGCCGTTCACGGAGATAGGCCCAACGTGACGCCCTGGGCCTGGGTTGGCAGCGACCTGCACGGTTTCGAGAGCAGCACTTTGACGGTCAGTGCTTTCCTCGGCGCGCTGGTCGGTACCCAGGCCCTGATCGGCGCCTTCAGGTGCTACGTGCGCATCCGAGTCAGTACCGGCACCAGGATCGCCGGTGGTCTTCGGGTCAGCGAGGCCGGCAGTGCCGGCGTTACCCGGCTCCGGATCAGGGTTCGGCACTTCTTCGTCGTCTGCCTCATCGGCCAGAGCCTTCTCAAACCCTTCGAGCAACTCGGCGCGGAGCGTGTCCTCGCTTTTGCGGTTGTCTGCCTTAACCCCCAGATCGGACAACATCTCGATCAAGCCCGGTTTGTCGGCGGTTTTTGCCTTTTCAATCAATTCGCGAATCATGTTTTTCTCCGAGAAATGCAAAAAGCGGCCGGAGGGCCGCTTATGGGTTGGAGATATGGGTGATCAGCGGCTGCAGTACAGGTTGCCGATCGCTTTCGGGTCGATGACGCCGGAACCGAACACGTTCAAACCACGAACGAGTTTGCCGAAGTCGTTAGGGTTCGGCAGGGTTTCCATCTGGGTCATCTGACTGGCGAAGGTGAGACCCTTCTTGTGGCCAAACATGACGTTGCTGGCCTTTTTGGCTGCCGCGACGTCATCCACTGCCGTCGTGTTGTTGCTGATGAACACGGTGAAGCGGTCGAGCATGCCGACCTTGCCGTTACGGAAGACCGAGGTTGCATCGCCCATGATGCTGGCATCGCGCAAATCGGACTTTTTCAGCATGCCGTTCATCCAAGCCGGAAGAACCACCCAGCGGCCTTGCTCGGGTACGTTTTGCTCGTCGAGAACGGTGCCGCAGTCCACCAACACATCCAGGATGTTGTCTTTGGTGATCTGCACGGGCGCGCCGGCTTTGCCCAGGTTGATGCCACCCGACTTGGCGCCGGCATTGTCGCCACGGTTTGCCGCAGCGGCGTCGGCGTAGTGACGGTTGAGCAGCTGAGTGTCGATAGCGACCTTCATCTGTTCGCCACCGTCGGTGCTGAACTCGTCCATGAGTTTGATATCAGCCTGGTATGCATCAACGTCGTTCACCTCGAACGCGAAGTACTTGCCCTGGTCGATTTGCAGTTGGACATTGTCGCTGACCGGCTTCTCGTAGGTGACGCCACCGCCGATAATGTAGTCCTTGATGACAATCGACGGCACAGTGCGGATGTTGATGGTGTCGCCCTGATTTTTGATTTCGCCTTCGTAGTCGGTGTTGGCGATTTCACCGAATACGGTTGCGGCGTACAGCTTCTGTACCAACTTGCCCGACCAGAGCGCCGGGATGAAGCCCGATGCACTGGTGGAGCTGTAGTTTGGGTGCCCTACGGCGCGTGCTGGACCTGCCATGGTGTAGCTCCTATTTCTTGACGCCTCGCGGCGTTACAGAGCGCGTGCTATCGCGAAATGCGACCTTTTGCTACCGCGTCTGAGATGTCCTGTTCAATCGCAGTCGCTTCGGCTTTGGTGTACCGCTTGCCCAGCGCCACATCCTTATAGAACTCGTTGATTTCAGTATTGCTCCACCACTTGCCCTCCGCCGGAGGCGTGGGATCGGTGCGAGTGGAGCGTGGCTGAACGTTTTCCGGTGGAATGGTGCGATCTGGGTTCGGTGCTGCCGAAGCGGGCTGCGCGTCTTTGAAGGCCTGGAACAGCGCAGCGGCGCGAAATGCGTCGTTGGCGGTTTGGGCCTCGATCAGAAGTTGCTGCCGCTCTTTGCCGCTGAACGTGTCCATGTGGCTCAGCCATTCATGGAACGCGGGCAATCCGTTGATCTCAACAGCGTCGGGGATTCGCTGGAGCAACTGCCGGAAGAAATCCTCCCGGGCCTGCTCAGCTTTTTCCTGTTCGCTACGCTGGTTGTTCTGCTTCAACCCCTCGATTTCGGTTTTCAGCGTTTCCAGCTCCGCGGGATTAGCGGCAGATGCCTGCCCGCCAGCCACGCGCTGGATAATCGCGATGAGATCAGGCCCGTAGTCCTCGATCTCCTCGGGGGTCAGATCCGACACGGCGCGCTGCACGGCATTGCCTGCGGGTTGTTTCGCCTTTGCCATTTCTGCGGTCAGTCGGGATACCTCCTGTTGAAGCGCAGGTACCTCGGCGTTGTACTTCCCTTGCATGACCTTGAAGCGTTGCTCCCAGTAGTCAGCCCCATCGTTGCGGGCGGCGGGGGCCGGCTCCGGTTTGGCGGGTGCTTGTTGGTCTGAGATCACCGGCGCATCGGGATTTGCTGCCGGAGCCGCATCTGGTGCGGGGTTCTCGGCCGGCTTGTTCAGTGCTTCCTGAATCGCCGTTGCTTCATCGATCTGCGCCTGTACGTTGCGGGGTAGCGTGCTCATTGATCGTATTCTCCTTGGGTAGAGCCGGCAGGTCCGGGCTTCTGGGTGTGCTACTGGTTCCGAGCATTTGGCCGAATGACCGGAGAGTGGCCACAAAAAAACCGCCTCAAGTTGGGCGGCTTTTTCTGTAGCTACTGGGTGGGCCGCGAGGCACTTGCCTGGATTCGCTCAAGCATCTCGCGGGATTCTTCAAACGACTTGATCAGCTCCCTGGCCAGGCTCGCCCGGCCCTGGGCTCTGAATAAAGCTTCCAGGCTGTTCACCCCCTCCAGGTTCTGCTGCGCTTCCGTCAAATGGCTGCTCAGTATTTCCTTGAGGTGCTTCCATTCCGGGCTGTTGGTCAGGTTGACCAGGGCTTGCCACTGTTGGTTGCTGGGTTTCATTGGCTCCGCCACCTGCATGTTGAAGTTGGGCAACCACGGCACCGTTGCTCATGCCGAGGCGCTGGGCCTCAGCACGGGTTTTCTCGGCCTTCGCGGTCAGTTCAGCTGTTTGGGCAGCGGTTTTCTCGGTTTCTGCTTCGACCTGCTGCCCCATCGCCGCGGCTTGCTGTTGTTGCTGTTGGGCCTGCTGCGCCTGCTGCTCCTCCTGCTGGGCCTTCATCTCGGCTTTCGTCGGGATCAGGCCTGGCATATCCAAGCTTTCAGCAACCTTGCGCAAGATCGCGGCCCTGCCCTCAAGGCCGAGGATTTGCATGTCGGTCGGATTGTTTGTGAATCCCAGGAACTGCGTACGCGCGTTCAGCGTTTGCTCACGCTGTAACATCGCGTTTGCGCCCCGGGCCACAACCTTGCAGTCACCCTTGATGGCGTTGTCATCGGAATACCGCATGTTGAACAACCACAACGCTTCGATGACGCGGCGAACCACTCCGCGGTCAATATGGCGGATCGCGTCCTTGATCCCTTTGTTGGCCGATTCCATGAGCATCGACAGGCCGCTGGCCGTGTTACCAGCACCGCCGATCTTTTCCGCGCCGTAGATGTATCGCGGGATATTCGTCGCGTCGTCCGCGCGCTTCTCCCAGGAGTCATAGACCGCCTGCAACTCACCAGCCATGCTGACCGGCTGATAAAAGCGAATCACCGGTGACGTCGCCCCACCCTGCATCCCTGGCGTCTGGCCGCTTTTCACCCGCCAGCGCTTCAGCGGGTACATCTCGTTAGGGTTTTCACCTGGCTGCAAACGGTCTTCATCCACTTCCACCTGTGGACCGCTGGCAAATGCCATGTTGTTGGCCTGCGCGCGGGCTGTTGAGCCGCAGAAGTCCTGCACATCGCTCATCAGCTCAGGAATCGACATACCCCAGAACGAGCCAGGCACGATCTGGAACGACGCCTTGTGATATGGCCGGCCGCCCAAAGGGTTGCGGTTGAACACACAGCGGATAACGTGATTTCCGATCAGAATCGCATCGACCTGGTACTCATCAAGCACGTCTGGCACTTGGGATGGATCAATGCCCCACTGCAAGAGCATCAGCCCTTGGGCACCGCCCCAATAGTGCAGGCCCTCGATGGTCTCCCCGTTATTGATCATCCAGTCGCCGGCCTTGTCCTCAAGACGTGCCCGCTGCGAATCCGTTGCAAGCCATTCGCGCAGACCGCCCTGACCGTGCTCAGCAAGAACGGCACGAACCGCGTCATCGCTATACCCTGGTACCCCTGTCAGTGCATTGAGGCGCGACCGAGTGTAGCGCTCGCGCTCAATGATGAACGCGCCGTCGTCGGTGTTCGTCGAGTCTGGCGACGGGTAGATGTCGAAGGGCGAAACCCGGTGAAACAGGGGCTGAATCTCCTCTGTTTCGATCATCTGCCAATTTTGGCCCCAGGCAATCTGTGGCACACGTTGAAGCAAGGGACCTTTGACGAATGCGGCCGGGTAAATCGTGAAGTCGTCGATGAACTCCTCGAGCGCGGTTTCCCATCCACCCTCGGCCAACTGGTCGGCAATCAGCGTTTCATGTGCCTCGCTTGCTTCCTTGGCCTTCTCCTGGATCAACTCGCGCAGCTTGACCGCAAGCTCAGCCGGGTCAGGCATCGTCTGTGGAGGCGCGTCCTGCTCCTGTTGACCCTGCTGGACTTGCTGGGCTTGCATCATTTGTTGGGCGAGCTTCTGCTGAAATGCAGCAAGAAACTCTGGCGGGATATCTGCCACCGGCGTTGGATCGAGCCCCCAGGGGTGACCGTTGACCGGAATAAGGATGTCTCGAATCCAGGAAGCGCCCGCACGGCACTTGGTGGTGGTCAGCTTGGGGTAGATCTCGCTGCCACCTGCCTCGCGGATCGCCTGGAGTTTCGCCTCCTCGTGCTTGCCTTTCTGGCGTCGCGCGCAGTCGACCAGCCTGTCGTCAATCTCACGCTTGGCATTTTTGGCAGACTCGAAACACCGGCGTATGTGCGCCGCCAGTGACGACTGAACCTGCTGAGCACGTCGACTTTGCAGCGCCTGCTCTTCAGTGGCGAGGTCATCGGCATGCAGGTCTGCGGCGCTCCTGTATTGCAGCAAACCGAATTCAGCCATGGGTCATTGCCTCGTGTACGTTGTTGATTTCAGCCTGTCGGCCGGATCGGCGCAGTTTCGCGCTGTGCTCGAGCCTCCGCAGGTTGGCCAGCAGATCCTGCGTGTAGTTGACGGGGTCAGCCGCAAACTCGGCCAATTTGACGTTGAGTGTCACGCCCAGATCGTGAGCCATCTCGAATTGCACCCGAACTGCCGGGTGCCCACCGTCCGGCTCCTTGATTTCAACCGCGTCGACCTGGACCAAGCCAATATCACGGCGCAGCTGGAAGCTCTGGACGGTGAGCGGTGCAACCAGGCGGGCTATGACGTCGGCGACCTGCTTCCATTCAATAAACATAGTGGTCATGTGTGCGCGCTCCAGCTGCGTCGGGCTCGATCTGTGTTTGATGTCGTTGATGGCGCCGGGATAGTCCCGCCCGTAGCCTCGAAAACCCCGCAGCGGGCCAGGGTTTCAAAAGCCTTGGCACCGTGGCTTGCCCAGTCGTGTCTCGGCTGATCCTTGTACACGCCCAGCCTCAGATCCCACTCCTTGCGGTAGTTGTCGATGCAGTCGATCAGCCTCGACACGCCGGCGGTCCTTGGCCTGCCTGTATCGGCATCGCCAGTCGACGCCCGGGTGTCTTGCTCATCCTCAGCGAACCAGCACAGCGGCAGGAAGTTACGCACCGCCTGCACGCCCTCGCTGTTGCGGGAGACGCGCGGGACGATCTGAAACGTGATCCCGTACTGCTTTGCCACGTCGATTCGGGATTTCCCTGTGCCGATCTCGCGCACCACGATGTCGTGCGGGGCGTAGTGGGCGCCGTAGGAATACCCCAGCTTTTTGAGCAGATCGCCGTAGTACTCCATGCCCTCGCCGGAATGCTCGATGTAATCGATGATGTGCACCTGGCGGCCCACCACCTGGAACAGCACGATGGACATAGCGTCCCCCATACCCAAGTCCCAGGCCGTGAATACCGGCAGCGTAGGGTTGCGAGTCACCGCCTTGGTGATTCGGCCCTGTTGCCGCAGGAATCGCATCTGCGTGAGGTAATAAGCGCCTTTGATGCCCTGATCAAACGCTTCATCCGGCGTGGCCGGATATTCGCGTTTCATGTCGTCGTGCAGCGCTTCGGCCTTTTTGGCGTACCAGGCTTGCTGGGCGCGATCGAGGCGGATGCCATGCTTGGCAGACAGCTCGGCGAAGTACTCCTGCAGCCATTGCGGCACCACCACCTGGTCAAATGCCTCCAAGCGGTACGTGGGATCTTTGAACCAAGGAAAGAAGTGAAACTTCCAGTCCATCACCGTAGGTGTGCGGCCGGCGTCCTTGATGGCCCTGGCCAACTCGCAATACGTGAAAAAGTAGCCTTCGCGGCCCTCTGCCGTGCTTTCGATTGTCACCCGGTTGCCCAGGCCCACCGCCTCGAAAGCACCGGTGACGATCTCCTGGGCCTTGTCCGGGCTCAGTTTACAGATCTTGCCGAACTCCGACACATGCAAGCGCTGGAGGGTACCGCCCCGGAACGAGGTCGACACCTGGATGCTGGAGCCGTTGTCGAAGATGTAGCCCTGATCCTTATCGCTGCGCGGTACCGGCAAACGCATACCGATCAGCTTGAAGATCGCAGTCCATGCGGGGTCGCCTGACAGCTTTTCGTAGGCGAACCTGATCTTGTTACGGTAGATCTCTTTGGCGTCCGGCAACGTGTGGCAGATGCAGCCGGCGCTGTAGTTCCTGGTGAACAGGCAATCGTCGAGCGCGTCGATCATCTCGAAGGTGGTGAAGCCCAACTGCCGAGCCTTGAGGATGATGTCGCGGTTATGTTCGTCGAGGAATCGCTCGCGCTGCTGCTGGTTAGGCTTGAAGCGCTGAACCTTGCCGTTCTTGTCCTTGATCTTGTATAGGGCGTTGAGCCTGTACCACTTGTTGCTCAGGGCTTTCAGCAGTACGACGTTGCCCTTGAGCTGCTTGGCGCGGTGCAGGGCGATGAACTCGTCGCCCTCTCTAATCAGCCGTTGGCGGTCGGTTTCATTCCCCATCACCAGCTGCCTCAGCCAGCAGATCCTCAAGGGACTTGCCTGTGCTTTCCCGTTCTTTGTCGGTGTCCAGTCCGTGGGCCTGGCGTTCGAGCTTGATCAGGCGCTCCAGGGACTGGGTGGCGTGGCCGATGCTCTTGCCCACATAGTCCAGGGGAATGTCGATCTCCACCGGCTCACCCTTCTGGGTCATCACGGTGATCTTGCCAGCGGCAACTTGCTCATGAATACGATCGACGTACTGCTGCGTCAGGTCGCGAGTTCTGGCAATCACCACTTGGTGGCCGCGTACCAACTGGGCGCCAGCCTCGGCGGCTTGCTCGACGATCTCGGCGTCGTTCGTTGCCACTGTTACAGCAGCAGCGGCGGCGCGCCCGGTCTTCTCACGGACGCGCTGGCGGATCATCTCGGACAGGTCTTTCTGCCACTCGTGCTTGTCGGCACGGTTGCGGATTGAGCTTTCCGATACGTTGTGCCGACGGCCCAGTTCGCGGTTCGTAAAGCAGCCCGTCCGGTAATCCCTTTCGACGGCTGCCCAATCACATTTAGCAGCCATGAGAGCGCTTCCTTTGCTTAAAAATCGGGGTGGTGCCGCGTTACGACCCGGAGCCCAGACAGAACTTTGTGACGTAGTCCTGCAGGCCGGTCAGGGCGTGAATGGCCTCGTCGCCGTCGGCTGGGATGGCGATAATTCGTTCAGCAGCCGCGGGGTCAAGTTCGGCTCGCGTTTCTGCATCATCCAGGCCGGCGGCGGTGGTGGTGGCTCGCACAACGGGACACTTGGCTGGGACTGACAACCGGCGAGCGCCAGAAGCGACATCAGCGCGCAGCTGCTTGATAGTGTTCTGAGCATCGGTCAGCGCCTTTGTTTGGTCGGTGTCGAACTGGGCGATCAGGCGCTGAGTGTTGCGCCGGGAGTCGGCGGCCTTGTTCAACGTTGTGACCAGATCGGTTGCGGTGGCCAGATCCTTGGCCTGGGATTGAATCTGCTTCCAGCCGCCATAAATCAGAATCAGGCAGCCAGCCAGGGCAGCGATGAGGTATCGGATCATGACAATGCTCGGCGGAGCCCTTCCGCTAACACTGCTTCCGGATAAGCAAACCCAGCGCATTCATGGGCAATGATGCTGCTCACCATCAGGACCAAGATGGCGGGTTTCCTGACGTCGATCACGTCATTGGCGCTCACGCCCAGGCGTCGAGCCACGGCCGCGATGTAGGCCTCAGTGTTGTTCTCGTTGCCCGGTGCCCACCTGGTGATGGTTTCGCGCACCGTGTCGATACCAGGGCCACCCACGCCAGGCATGCCGTCTTTGCCGCGATAATTGATCAGCAGCTTGCCCAAGGCGCGGATGCCGTTCTCAGGCTTGTCAAAGCGTGCAAACCTAGGCGATGGCACGCCGACTTCCAGCCCCAGCTGCCCTTGCCAGGCATTGCGCGGGTTGTAGTCGATGTTCCCGGGGTTGTTGTTGCGCACACCGCGAGGCGTAGTGATCGTGGTCATGGCGTAGCCCTCGGCTCCACTGGAGCAATGGTGACAGTGCGGACCAGGCCGCCCGTGTAGATATCCCGCTTTATCGCAGCGCGCACCGCCTCCTCCGCGCTGGCACCCATATCCATTGCAGCCAAGGCGTATGGCGCGCCGCTGCCCATGGCGTCCGGGTTCGCTGGATCTAGATCCTGTTTCCATATCCCGGTCGTGTCGTCGTGACCGAGCATCATCAGCTTGCCGCCGTCGACGACATAACCTGAACACTCCACGGGTACCTTCGAAGGAGTGCCGAAGTAGGCAGCGATCAACGCCTTTTCGTCGCATACGGCGCCTGACAGAAAGAAGCTGACACCGTCGACAACCACGCACTTCGGCGCGCTGTCAGAAACGATGCGATCGTTACGGACCTGGCGCCCGTCATAGGCGATTACGCCGTCTTTGTAGGCAATGGTCGTCATTGGGTCACCGCGATGTGAGTCTTTGAACCGGAGGGCGCCGTCAGGCTGTTGCTGTCACCACAACACCTTCGGTGAGCAGGTCGTGGCGTTCTTCACCACGCCCTAGCAGGTGACAGTTGGAGGCTGGCCATTGAGGTGCGCCTGGAGCAGCAAAAAGCCTGTCCCGGCCGGGTCAGAGCTCTGATCTGGGGAGCGCCGCCAGCGTCTTTCGCCCGTAGGTGTGACCTTGTTGAACACGATGGCCAGGTGGTCCTTGATGGCCTTCCACTGCGTCGGGGTGGGCTGATCCATGTCTGGATTCAACTCGGTGAAGCCTTGCAGCCAGTATGCAAATTGCTCGGGGGTCATGGATTCTCTCCAGTTGCGCGCCACGATTTGGCGTATTCGAAAACGTGGCGCGGACTTAATCCATCCGCAGAATGCGTGCGACGTTCCCGCGTGCTCGATAGACAAGCACCAGGAGGACGAACAACACCGCAAGGATGAAAGGGGAAACGGCTGGCACCGGCTTAGCGAGCATCACCGATAGCGTGATACTCAGCGACTCGCACCCGGTGCCGACGGCAAGCAGGTACGCCATCCATGAGACGCCGGCGCGGTACCGGGCACCCTGTCGGCGATACACGGCGATGCGCAGGCATATGGCGCCACATAGGGCGCCGGCTATGAATGTCCAAGGGTCAACCATTGCGACCTCCCGAGCGTCCGAAGAAGGCAGCAATGAACCGCAACCAGCCCGGCACCTTGCCGCCTTCGAACCATTCCAAAAGGCTGATGCAGATGACGACGCAGAACAGCGCGCCGAAGAATGCAACGAGGCCGGATGTCTTGGCCCAGTCGCGACTGATGATTTCGCTGGCCACGTAGTAGCCGAGCGCCCAAGAGGCGAAGAAATAGCCCAGCAACGCCCGTGGGCGTAGATCTTTCGCGTATGCCACGAAGAACATGGCGCCCGCGAATCCGCCGATCATCGCGTTGATGTCAACACCGGGAATCAGGCTTGCGGTGGTCATGCCAATGGTGGCTGTCGCGGCGAGTGCACCGGTACTCAGTTCGGCCATCGGTGCTACTCCATAAAAAGAAAACTACAAAAGTGTTGTATTACTACAAAAGTGTTGTATATTGAGCCCACCTAAACAACGAGGCGAGGTGATGAAATACAGCGAGTTCAGACGATGGTTGAAGGCCCGCGGGGTGATCTTCGAAGCAGGCAAAGGTGGTAGCCACTTCAAGATCTACTACAACGGCAAGCAAACGGTCTTTGCGGATCACGGTTCAAAGGAAATGAAAGAACCGACCCGCAAAGGAATCATCAAACAGTTGGGGCTTGAATGAGCCCCAGCTCACTCGCATTCATCACCCACCAAACATTCAATAGAGGGCCGCCCGATGGAGGGCCAGAAATGTTTGACTACCCAGTAACTATTCACGAAGACGAAAACCCAGGTGTTGCTGTTACATGCGACGACCTACCAGAGTTCAACAGCGCGGGCGACGATATCGCCGATGCACTGCGGGAGTCGGTGGACGGCATCGAGACGGCCTTGTCGATCTATGTCGATCAGCGTCGTTCAATTCCTAAAGCGTCTGCTCCCGCCCCTGGCCAGCATGTCGTTCGCCTACCAGCAGTGACCGTGGCGAAAATCATCCTGTGGAACGAGATGATCTCGCGGGATATGCGAAAGGCCGATCTGTGCCGGTTGCTGGGCGTCCACCAGGCCCAAGGGGATCGCCTGGTCGACTTCCTGCACACATCGAAGATGGAGCAGCTGGAAAACGCCTTGGCCGCTCTCGGTAAACGCCTGTCGGTGTCTGTCGAGGCGGCGTGAATAGGTGCCAGGGCGAACCCTGGCGGTTTGTGCTTATGTGTCGTCATCTCGACGATACGGCACGTCGCTGCAACGCCTCACGGCGTGGCGGTGCAATCACCCCTGCTCGGGATTCTTTGGCTGAGTGACCGCTGGGGCCGTGGTGACAGTCACCTGGCCCTGGTACAGCGTCTTCAACTCAGCGACATAAACGGCTTGCTGCGGCGCCTGCTCGATCATTGCTTGAGCGCGGGCGTTCGCCTCGTCTTCTGTGTCGAACTGCGTTTGCAGTGGCGACTTCGGGAAGGGCTGAGGGATTACTACGTAAGGCATGGTGTCACCTGTCTGTTTGGCTGCCGGCAATCAATCGGCCGTTGATGAGGCATGTGTCAGCGTGCAAAACGAATGGCGGCTCTGCGGCCATCACGAGCGCGATCCGGCCATTGGCGCTGACCTCCAGGTCGTAATAGGCGCGGGCAACCGGACGCGATCCATGCTGCTGATCCGGCCTTTGCTCATCCTTGAGCATTCACCCACATAAAACTCGTTGATTGGCGGAAGGCGGAGGAGTCGAACCCCTACCGTTTCGAGCAGCACTGGGTTCAAACCGGCTTGCCTACCACTTGGCGCCGCCTTCCAGAGACGCAAAACCCCGCACGATGACGGGGCTCTTGAATGGGTGCAGGTGGCTGGTGCAATTTTCCAGCTCTGGTGGGGCAGATCGCCGGGTCACGTACCCCGCCCTCTCATCGCGTAGCCGCCCATTGTCCGCACGGGATTAGACGACGCCTCTACCGACTTAGCCCAGCTGCCTGGGCGATAACCTGCATAAAACAAACGGGCATTAGCTGCGCAATATGCGCAATTCCAATCCCCATCAAAATACACACAACCCGCGCAGCGTCTGCTTTTGCGCAAACTGCGCAGGTGCGCACCCACTGCGCAGAACTGCGCACCCTGGCTCAATGTGGGTTGATACAGATGGCGAGCCTGTCAGATCGCTGTCGTGGCGCTTCCCCCCAGTCCCCACGCTGACTGTTCCCCCTGCGCCGTCACTACTGCCGGCCGGGCTTTGTTCATCTGCATCGGGGGTTGATCGTCACCATTACGGGCCAGGACGGGCTGTGAACCGTTTCCCGACCCCGGGGGACCGAACCCCGTAAATCAACCTCCGATGAAGACGGCACCCATGCACGATTCACACGGGGTCAAACTGTGCATCAGCAATGCTGATGCCATGAATAGGCGCAGATGGCCGGCACTGATCTCCGGCTTTCGACGTGGTCCCCAATCTGCCAGATGGGTTGAACCTCGGTGATCGAGTCACCGAACCCGCCGTACTTTGCGTGCCACGACCTGGCATCGTCTCGCATCGTTAGCGCCTCAGCCTGCGCACTCATCTGCAAAAAATGCGTGTCTTCCCACGCTGCCCGCCAATACCACCCAGCATCAACTGGAGGTCATAGGTGCACTGGCTGCCGGCGTTCTTTCGTAACGCGTGACTTCCGGCCATACCGCGTCCAGGCACTGCCCGAAGGCCCACCCTGGCTGTGGCTCTCGCAACAAATTTTGGGCATAAAAAAACCCGACTCAATGGCCGGGCTTTCTGTTCGGGGCACCTACCTATGCACGCACCGAACCGCAGGCTAAGAATCTAAACGGTCACTCGGCCACTGTCAAGCAACGCTTTGCAGCAGGAGCCCATTTTCCTCGAGCAATGACTCTACGACGATGTGCGCTGCGTTCACCTGGTCATCGAGCCAGCGCATGGTCGTTGCCCTCCATCGACGGAGAGTACGATCCGGCGTACCGTCCGCGTCCCAGGTGTGGATCTCGTAGAAGTTGGCCGGTAGCCCTCGACGGCGCTCCGGCACCATCCAGGCCATAACGCACTTGGTCTTGAACAGGTGGTGCGCCGGGCTGACCACTCGGGGAATTAGGTAGCGGGCGGCCTCCTGGACCTCCCCCTCGTTCACCGAGTACTTGCCGGCCAGCGCGTGCCACTGTGCGTCTGCCAAGGTGCGCTTGAGCATTGCCCGTGTCATCGCATCCTGCGTTGTGCGCTCCTCCGGCGATAGCCCGTCATCAATCCGGCTGGTCAGCAACTCATCATCGGCGGATGCCTTGAATCGGTTCTGCCATGCCGGCTTAGAGGTGCCGTCGTGAATCTCGATCGACATCACTCGGCTGATGCAGTGTCCTGCGTCCTTGTAAATGCTCATGCTGCCCTCCGAATGCGGCGAGGTGGTGGGTTGTCATCCAGACCGAGCAGGTTGCGCAGCAGGAGGTCGGCGGTCTTGCTCTTGGCATTGCCCTCGGCTACCCAGCGTTTGCAGTAATCGCCGAACTCGATGTTGACCCTGGTGGCGTGCCAGCTGGCGACCATATCCAAGAGGCAAGCCATAGCGGCGGCACCGCCGAGTTTCTCCTTTACCAGGCTCTCGCCGGCGATCTTGAGGAATTTGCGCTCGTGTTCGAAAAGGCTCTTACGCGGCGATGCCGCAGTGACGTTACTCATTGAGGTATCCCCGCTTCAATAATCTGTTCGACCTCTTCGACGATTTGGTCAAAACGGCCTTCTGGCAATTCGTTTCGTAGAGCCCGGATCAGCATCTGGTCGCGGCTCTGCCAGTACGGATCGGTGCGGCTCGCCTCCGTCCTGAGTTGCTTCATGTGCACCAGTAGCCGCTGGCGATCGCGCCTGATGTGCTTAAGCGCGGCATTGGCCCTGTGGTACCAAACCGGATCAGCGTATTCGCCATCGGCTTGAGACTTTCCTTTCACAACTCCCAGCTGGCATTCAAGTCGAATTGAGTCGCGGCTCAATTCCTCGTCGAGGATTTCGCACTCGACGAGGGTGGACGGCATTTCACGCGGTCCGTTAAGGCTCGGCCTTGCGTTGGCGGTACTCATGCGTTCTTTCTCCCCCTGTACTGACTGGCGAAGGGGCGACTGATTTCAACCTCTTCCTGACTGGGCTCACGGCCCGCAAAGTTGACGAAGCGGGCGAACTTGCCCTGCTGCTGCACAACGCACGAACCGACCGGCGCGTGCCTGCACTTGGGCATGATCAGCTCGGTGACGCCGTTCTGGCCCTGCTCGTCATCCATGTCGCGGTGGACCAGAATGATGCAGTGGGCGTCAGCCTCGATCTGGCCAGAGTCGCGCAGGTCGGAAGCGATGGGCTTTTTCCCTGGGCGCTTGGTCGAATCGCGGTTTAGCTGGGCCAGCAAAATCACCGGCACCTCCAGCTCCTTGGCGATGTTGACGATCCCGGTAGATATCTTGCCGAGCTCGGCGGTGCGGTTGAACGCCTTGCCATCTGATCCGATCAGGCCGATGTAGTCGATCACCACCACGTCGAGGCCGTGTTTGCGCTTGACCTGGCGGCAGATGCTCCTGATACGCGCAACGGTAAGGCCCGACTTGTCGCTGACGTACAGAGGCCTATCGAGGATCTTGTTGACTGCCGAGGTCAGGCGCGGCCAGTCGTCATCCTGCAGTTGGCCGTTATCGAGAACCTGCAGATCTACGCTGCCCAGGGAAGCCAGTGCGCGGTTGGCCAGCTCTTCCTCGGGCATCTCCAATGAGAACACCATGCCAACGCCAAGACCCGAGCAGGCGATGTGCTGGGCGATCTGCAGGCCGAGCGTGGTCTTACCGCTCCCGGGCAGGCCGGCGACGATGGTCACGGTTTTTTTGCGCAGGCCGCGGATTAACTTGTCCAGATCTACCAGGCCAGTGGAGAGCCCCGACTGAACGGCGCCGTTGAACTTGGCGTCGATGATGTCAATGTTTCGCGTCACCACTTCGTCCATGCGTTTGTAATCCGGCTCGCCGGTGTCCAGGTCGCGAAGATCTGCCATCGCCTGCTGGGCGCCTGCGATGATCTCAGCCACTGGCCTGTTCTCGTTGGCCGATTCGCGCACGGCATCGGCCGCCTGCACCAGGCGACGAAGTACTGCTCGCTCCGTGACTGTCCGCGCGTAAGCCTTCCAGTTGGCCGTGCTGGGCGTGTTTTTGGCCAGTTCTCCGGCGTAGGCAATAGTCGCCCCGCCACTGGGAAGATATGGCCTAAAGTCGTGAAGGGTGACCGGGTCAACCGGTGCGCCAGTAGCGTGCAGGTCGAGCATTACCTGGAACAGCGCTGCGTTTTCCGGATCATGGAAGTCGGCGGTGGTCACGCTGGCCGTGATCGAATCAAACAGGTCGCCATTCAGCATCAGGGAGCCCAGCAGCGCGTGTTCCGCTTCGTCGCTGTACAGCTCGCGAAAGTCGTTCATGTGCGCCCCCGTGCCGAAGCCCAGGTGAAACCGGCCAGCAAGGCGCCGTTTTCGCGCAGCCGATCCAGTGCCCGAGCACCGATGTATTGCTCTAGGCTGGGGGCGCAGCACCCTTCCCCATCCGGCTTAGATGTCGGATGCAGGTTGGAGACCACCACGGTAGGGCGAACCAGGTTGTAGCGTTTGTCGATCACCTCATGTAGCACCGCCAGTTCGTATTGGGTGCCCGCCTGGGCGCCGACCTCATCAATGACCAGCAGGTCGAAGCTCGCCAGCTCATCAATCACATCGCCCTCGGTGTAGCCTGAGTCGCGGACCATGGAGCGCTTGAACACTCTGATAATCTCGGCGGCGGTAGTGATCACCGCGATCGCGTTCAGCCCGATGACTTGACGAACAATGCTGCAGGCCAGATGGGTCTTGCCGGTACCGACATTCCCGGTCAGGAGCAGATTGCGACCGGCAGCGAAGTGCTCGCCGAAGTTATCGGCATAGCCCTTGCACTTTTCAAGTGCTCCGACCATCTCCGGGGCGGTGGCACGGTAGGTAGCGAAGGTGCTATCCGAGAATCGAGGCGAGATGCCCGAGCCGACGAGCGCGCTGTTGAGGCGTTCGGCCGCAACCTGAGCCACGGCCAGGGTGTGCGCTTCGCTGCCAGGCTCCGCAACGCGCAGGCCATGGAACTGGCATTTCTTGCAGGGTCGGACCTGCATCGATCCGTCGAACTGTTCCACCTCGGTGCGAGACTCTACTTCCGGATGGTGCGGGCAGTTGCCAGAGAACGTTCGCAGTTCTGGCTGGCGGCGGAAATTAGAACGCTGGGCCATTGGGAGCCTCCTGCAAATACATGTCGTCGGTGTGGGCTGGCAGGTTGGTGAAGGCGGTCTGGCTGGTACCGGCCGGCTTGAGTACGTCGGTCCAGCGCTCTCCGTTTAGCCAGGTCGACGCCATCGGCACGTATTGCCCGTCATCCTTGGTCCAGTCGCGAGAAACGCGATGGTTGCCCAGAGCGGTCATCAGCACCTGGCGAAGTTCGGCGCTCGGCTTGAGCTTCTCCCAGGCCTTGCGGGCATCCTTCTTCGACTTCTTGTTGGGGTATAGCTTCCAGAACACTTCGAAGGCTTCGGCCAATTCCACTTCCGATTTGCACAAGGTTTTAGGTTCCTTGACTGGTTCAGAAGAGTGACTGGTTCTGGGGGCAGCTGCTGCCCCACCCCCTGGGTTATCTGCTGACCCAGGTGGGTTATCTGTTGCCCCACCCACTAGGGCAGATGCTGCCCCACCGTCGAGAGTCAGGTGAAAGAGATTTGACTGATTCAGCTCACCTTTACGGCGAAACTCACGACGGAGAAACCCGGCCTTTTCCAGTTCGCGAACATGCAACTTCACCGTCGAGCGACCGATCTCACATTGATCGGCAATGTGCTGGTACGACGGCCAGCACTCGCCCTGATCACTGGCGTTGTCGGCCAACTTGACCAGCACCAACTTACGGAGCGGGTTACCGACCTTCGTTTTCATGGCCTTGACCATCAGATCCATGCTCATATGTCCAGCTCCCGCGTTACGCGGGCAATGAACGCGTCATAGCTCTCGGTCATGACCACGCCGCGATCCTCCAGGGCGCCACGGGAAGCCTTCGCCATGGCGTAGACCTCCCAGCGGTCGCGCTCAGGCAGGTGGCGGCAATTGGAATAATTCGGCCAGGGGCCGGCGACCACTTCGGCAGTGGCTGCCAAATCAAGGGCTTCCCGGGTAGTTGAATCAGGCTTGTTGTTCATGGACGCACCTCCGTAGCTTTACCGGTGGCATTGCAGCGCGGGCACGGCTTAAAGCGGTTCCCGGTGTCGCGGCTCCAGCCGGAATACCATTGGCCAGTCCCCGCGCAGGCATGACAGCTGCCCGTTTCCGCCTCGTAGGCCGCCTTGGCCTGATCCATCTCGGCGCGCGTCACGACGCACTTGGTCAACACACAATCGCGCCAAGTAGGCAGCCCTTTGTGCTTGCCACTTTTGCGCGGGCGCGGGACGCCACCCTCAATCAGGCAGTCGTCGGTATCGCCAATCGCCTCAAACTTGCACCAGCGCCACTCGGGCGGCTGGCCAAGCTTCTTGCGTGCGACCACGTTGATCCAATCCGGCGGCATCGCTGGCTCAGGCTTCGATTCGCCGGCACCGAACAAATCGTTGGGTTGACTGGTCATTGCAGCGTCTCCCCGCCGGCGGCAAAGCGCTTGACAGGCGCCAGAATTTTGCGCGGCGCCGCCGGCGAAGCTGGTACCGCGAATGAGGCGTTGATCAGCAGCATCAGCTGAAACACAGCCTTATCAACCCGGCGCTTAGCGTTGTAGCGCTCACGCTTCGCCTTTCGCAGGGCCTCGCACGCGTCGTTGGTGTGCGCAATAACTCCTTCGTAGCGAGGGTCATCAAAGCGGATTCCGTGGTAATTCGGTTCTGGCTGACCGTGGGCACGGAAGTAGCGCCAGTACTCCTCGTTCAGTTCCTTTCGGCGTCGAGCAACAGCCAGGTTGGCCTGGTAGTGAGCGATCGACAGGTCGACGATCTGCGCCTTGAGTTCTTTCTGGGTGTACTTCTTCATGCGGGAGTCCTCTGGCGCAGCTTGAAGCGGCCTTGCTGAATGTCGGGATGGGTGGCGCGCGCGGCTGTGACAAAGGTGCACTCGGCGGCGAACCGGTCGAAGCGGCGGGTGATATCGGCGGTGGGCCAGATCGGATATGGCTGTGCACCGTCGTCAGCGTGGTTGCTACGCACCATGGCGAACGGCAGAGGCGCACCAGGGACATCGCGCATCACGGCGTTGATTACCCAGGGCGGAATGCCGTGCCGGAGGTTGATACGCTCGCGGATCGTGGTCATCGATTCAAAGCCGGCGGGCCTTGAGTCGAGGTAGCGAACCTGATCGACGTTGGCCACCCGGGTTTCGATCCGCTCCAGCGCCACTTGCTGCTCGGCCTGTTGGCGCTCGACGTTGATCACCGCTTGAGCCTGGGCCAACAGTTGTTCGCCAGGGGTCATAGGTCGCTGGTAGCTACCGGTCTTGCGGATGGTTGGCAGCGCGTCGTCGAACACCCATGCCTCGAACTCCTGCGCGGCCGGCATGGTGCTGTTGACGATTAGGCGCAAGGTGTCGCCTTCGGCAAGGACGCGCAAATCCTGCAAGCCGCCAGGCGTCTGAAGGGGGTAGCGTTTCACGACCCCCTTACAGTGCCGACCCATTGCATCACTGGAGTTCGCGTAACCCAGTAGGTCACACACGTCCTTACCGACAAACCATGCATCCCCGTGCTCATCGGTAATGACGCGAATCGCGGTGCCGCGAAAATCGAAAGGGATCAGGCTCATTGAACACCCCCACTTTCCCGCGCCACGTTTTCGGATTGCGCAGAACGTGGCGCCGGGTTCGCCTCACCGACTTCCTTGAAGTGATCAATCGCCGACTCAATGGAAGAGACTCCAGAGTCATCGAGATACTTGGCCAAGCCGGCGAGCACCCGAACATCCCGGCCTTGACCGTGCTCAACATTCATCGCGATGGCACGGGCAATCGCCCCGAGCCATTCGAGTTGTTCCTTGGCGCAGATCAGCTGGAACTCTGCCTCTGAAGCAACCGCATGGATTTCTGGCGCATTTTGGACAGCATTCACGCGGCACCTCCTGCCGCCGGATCGACCGCGGCATGTGAGGCGTAAACGAGCGCAAGAGCATTCTCGGCGGCGTAATACGCCAGGGTGGCCTGGTTGGATACGGCAGGAACGCACATCAATTCGCGCAGCCCAGCAGATACCGCCTCAAGCAAACTGGTTGCCGCATCAAGCGATTCATGGACGGGCACACCACCGGCCGCCGAGAGGACGGCGTGGCCGCCGCTGACCATGAACTCATGCTCAAGTGTGAGGGTTTGGGTTTTCATGCCTGCTCCCTCTCTGCGATTTCCGAAGGAAGGCCCTTCTGGACAGCCCAGAGCAGCGCGCTGACGCTATCGGCCACATACTTCAAAGTGGCCATACCGTCGCAATAAACCATCTCGCCGTAGTTCAGGCTCTCGTGCATGTGCTGGCAGATCTGGCCGAGGCCAGAAGCGAGGGTGCGCGCCTGCTGAATTGCATCACGGGAGCAGATACCGGGAGCGACTTGGAGCATGTACTCCCCCTTGTTATCAATAGGGGTTTCGCAAAAACCGACTTCAGTTGTCAGGGTCTCTTGCGCAGTTTGTTGGGCAGTGCTATTTTTCGGGTGCATGAACTCGTCCTCCAACAGACGAAGAAGTACTGAAACGCTTGTCCAACCAAGCGCTGGTGAAGAAGCCCGCCTCCAACAGCGGGCTTTTTTGTGCGTGTCTTTCAGGTCCAACCCATCGTTACACGACACAAAAATATGCGACCCCCTCCCCTGAGAGGTTTGCTGCCTACCCTGGTCGGGCGGCGGGGATAGATGCCTGGGCGCGCATATCGCGTCCTCCTAAAGTGGAACTCATATCTAAGTAGTGCTGGGCGACTGCCCCGCAACGGCTAAGTGATTCATTGGAAATATGAAATCTGCCCGATACACCATTTACTTTGGCGCATATGGCGCCCGCGCATGCGCAGAAATGGAGTTTTCGCATGCGAAAACCTGCCATCTTCGGAAACGCCTCCGAAGAAATGTCGGAGGGAGCAGCCGTCACTGAACAACACCAGGCTGGGTACTGGATGAATTCACAGCAGCGATAGCAGTCTGCCCAACAGCACTGACTTGACCCACAATGTCTTCAAGGTCGAGGGGAGCCTTTTCCCGGCTCCCACCGGATGGGAACCCTTTGAACTCCAGGGCAGAAAAAACACCGGGAGCGCGCTCAGAAACCAAAATCAAACGACCGGACTTGAGAGCCTTGCTGATCGTGGTCTGACTGGAACCTAAGATTCTTGCTGCTTCGTCCTGACCGCGATCAGACACAAAGTCACTGAGGAGGATGGGCGTCATGGGCTCACCTAAAATTGGCACATGCCGCGAAAGATAACCTGCGGTGTTTTTATTGTAAACACCGCAGGTTTTTTGTTTTTCAACACCGAAGGTTATAGGCTTGCGGGATGAAGAAAAGACTGCTCACAGACACCGAACTCGCGGAGTGCAACGCACTCAAGCGGATCTATAACGCGAAGAAGAAAGAGCTTGGCCTGAGCCAGGAGAAGGTCGCAGAGGCGTTTGGCATGTCCCAAACGGCGATCAGCATGTACTTAAATGGCTTGAACGCCTTGAATGTAATGAGCGCTGCCCGGTTCTCCAGCCTGTTGAAAGAGCCAGTTTCTTCTTTCAGCCCGAGAATCGCCGGCACCATTGAGCGTTTGGCGAAAATCAACGTAACGACCGATGCAACGCCGGAGAATATTGACGAGGGAGTATCGCTAAGCCCTATCAAGGTTTGGGACGATGCCACCCCCCTCAGTGACGATGAGGTTTACGTCCCATTTCTCAGGGAGGTCGAGCTGGACGCTGGGTCTGGTCGATACTCCATTGAGGATAATGACTCCTCACTTCTGAGATTCGCCAAACGTGATTTGCGAAACAACAACGTGCAGTTCTCCAACGCACGCTGTGTAACTGTGCGCGGAAACAGCATGTTTCCGGTGCTTCGCGACGGAGCAACAGTCGGTGTTAACACAGGCAAAACATCCATCGGAGAAGTGGTCGATGGCGATCTGTATGCAATTAACCACAACGGGCAGCTGCGCGTGAAGCAGCTCTACAGGCTGCCCACCGGCTTGCGATTCCGCAGTTTCAACCGCGACGAGTATCCCGACGAGGACTACACCTATCAGGACATTCAGGACCAGCAAATATCGCTGATAGGACACGTATTCTGGTGGGGTATGTTCGCCAGGTAGCTGTCTTCGCAAAAACCCAAGCCGCCCTGAGCGGCTTTTTTTTCGCCCAAAAAAACACCGCAGGTGCGTGCTAAGAGCAACACCGCAAGAATAAATAAAACCGCTGGTGTTGACACAAAATAAAACCGCAAGTAATGTTAATCCCATCGAGACCCCGTATGGAGCAACCATCATGATCACCATCACCGCCGGCAAATGGGAAGGAACACTGGGCCAAGGCCTTGCCCCCCGAGAGCTGGAAGCCACTCTCTACGCGGCAGCAGACTTGACCGCTAAAGAGATCGCACGGCTGATGGGCATCACTCCAAGGACCGTCTCAAAGCGTTTGGACGACGCGAAGTTCAAGCTGGGTGTGCGCAGCATTCGTGGACTAGTGATGGAGGCCTACCGGCGCGGCCTGATTCGATCCTGCCCTCCAGACCCGAAACAGACTGGCTCTGAACACGAAGGCGTCTTCCTGGCCTGATTGCTCGCCTCGTTAGGCGGAAAAAACAAACAGCAGTTTTGCGAAAGCCAAAAGCGCGGCCGGGATTCGCTCGGCCGAAGGAAAGTGAAATGGAAACCTACGAAGAGAGCTGGCCGACCGTCGTCACCCGCGCAGAGGCCCTGGCAGAAGTGAAAAAGCACGGATCAAGCGTCGATGAGTTCGACGAAGACCTCGGTGTTCACGAGCAATACAAGTCGGCAGATGTCCTCGCCTGGCTCGGCTACTAACCCCCCTCCACCATCATCAAAGTCAACAGCAGGAGTTGGACATGGACCGTAAGAAATTCAACCTCTGGAGGTCGCTCCGGAAACTGATCATCGGCGCAGTTGTGGCTGCAGTTCTTAGTGCTGTGCTGTCGATGACGGCTCCTGATGTTGTCAGCCCTTCATGCGGCGAGAATGCGATGTTTGCGTTTCTGTTAATTGCGCTTTCAGCAGGTATGTACGGCATTTTCGCCATGCTTGGCCTTGCCGATAAAGATGACGCGGAAACACCGGCGGGTATGCACGAAGTTGCGGCTGAATCGCTACACATCGACCAACGCGTAAAGATGGCAGCGAATGCTCGACGCTACGAGTTCTTGCGAGACGTCGCATTCAACCTGACGCTGCCGATCAAGGTGCGTGACTTCTACGGCAATCTGCTCGTTAAGGACGACCTGGACAGCGAGCTTGATCGTGTCATGAGAGCGTTCGCCGTCGGCGAGGATGTGCAGCAATGAAGCGCCGCCAGATCTCCCCGGCCGCCCTGCCCGCTATCGGCCAGCCGTTCGCCGGCGGCTTCTACGCTGGCCGCATCTTTTTCGAGGGCGCCGAATTCGCGCTGATTGATGCTGGGCGCGAATTTGAGACCACCGCACACTGGTGGGACCAAGAAGGACCGAAACCGCGAATCCGTGGTACTCAAAGCCGTTACGACGGCATGACCAACACTAAGGCCATGGCCGAAGAAGGCAGCGCCATCGCCCGCAAGGTGCTGGGTATGAACGTGCGCGGTTCCTGGGGATGGCATATCCCGAGCATTGAAGAACTGAACATCTTGCGCTCCAACCTGCTCCAGCTCGAGGACTGGGGGCGCGATAGCCTTGGAGCTAAGCACGACGCCCCCAACGCTTTCGCCTGCACCCACACCTATTGGTCCAGCACGCAGAAGGAAGGATCGGCCACAGCCTGGTGCATGCATATGCTCCCGTGGAGCTATCCCGACAGCAACTGGGTTAGTCAGTGCAAGGGCATCCGCCCGGTGAAGGTATTGCAGATAAAATCCGACGCCTTTGTGCATGAGCCTTCGACCGATATTGCTACGACCGTAGCAGTTTGTGACCTGGGTGGCTTGACCGCGAGCCCAGCCGTAGCCGAGGTGCTGGGCCAGTTCATCAACGAGGACACCGGCCGCTTCTACGGGCGAACCGACGACCTGCTGGCCCAGTTGGCGATGATCGCCGGGGAGGCTCGCCAATGAAAATCAACTTCGCCATGATCCTGCTGCTGATCGTTGGCCAGGCCACCGCCGGCGAGCAATTGATCGACGTCCAGCACGACAGCGTACGCGGTGTCACCTGCTGGATTCTGAACAATACCGGCATCAGCTGCTTGCCGGACAGTTCGCTCCTACAGACGCCCACCAGCACTACCAACGACGAAAGCCTGGCGGGATGGGCTTCTCTAGCGAACATTGAGGGGGGAAAAGGGCAATTGCCCACCACTCCGCTCCCGCCGAAAAAGGGGTTCCAGCTATGAGCCGCAGCAACGGGCCGGTGGGCCAGCGCCTGATCGAACTGTTCAACGCCCTGCAGCGCAGGGATACCACCTTCGGCCAGATATACGCCATATCGGCATCGTGCGGCATCGACGCTCGCCGGGTACTGGCTGATCACTTCATGCGGAGTGCCGGTCGTGGGTAAGCATAAGATCGCAAAACGAAGGGGGGTAGGCATGCGAAAAGAGCTCATAAAAATCAGCGAATTCCAACGTCGGCGCTGGGGTGAAAACGGCACCCCGCCTTGCTCGCAGGCAATTCGCAATTACATCCGCAACGGCATGGTGCCGGGCGAGCAAATAGGAAAACTCTGGTACGTTGATTGGGCTGCGTTCAACGCGTCCAACGGTAACGACCTTGTCGCAATGGTATTGAAAGGAGGTGCATGATGTCCCCACGGCCGCGCAACGCTGCGAACAAGAGCCTTCCGCAGAACCTGTATTACGATGCGCGGCGCGGCACCTACCGGTATCGCCGGCCAACAGACGGCAAGTGGTTCCAGTTCGGCGCCGACCGCATCAAGGCAATCGACGCCGCCAAACAGTTGAATCTGGAGTTCATGCGCGGCGCTGACTTGGTCGGCGCCGTAATGTCCGCATCGTCTGAATCGTTCTCCACCTTCCTCGACACCTACGAGCGAGAAGTGCTGCCGCCGCGCGAGCTGGCCAAGGGCACGCTCAGCCTGTACGCGGTGCACTTCAGGCGCTTCCGCCGACAGTTCGAGGGAAAGGGGGTCGACCAGATATCAATTCGCATGGTTGCGGAGATGTTAGACGCACTCACGCCCCGCACAGCGAACCAGTGCCGGGCACTTCTGACGGACATTTTCAACCACGCCGCGGCAAAAGGCCTATGCCCGGACAATCCAGCGGCGAGCACGATCAACCGGATCGAGAAGAAACTGCGCAAGCGCCACACCGTAGATGGGCTGAAAACTATCCGCGAAAAAGCACCGGCTTGGCTACAGAACGCAATCGACCTGGCACTGATCACCGCCCAGCGACGAACCGATATCTTGGACATGCGTTTCGATGGAGTTCGGGATGGGTTTCTCTACGTTGTGCAGAAGAAGACAGCCAGGGCCGGCGACGCCGCCTGGATTCGCTTTCGAGTGACGCCGGAACTTCAAACGGTCATCAGCCGGTGCCGAGATGATGTCGTCTCGCCGTACCTGGTACACCGAAAACCGGACCGGCTAAAACAGAAGCAAGCACAGACAAAGGACCACTGGACGAAGGTTGAGGAGCGTTATTTGACGCGAGCATTCAAGGAGGCCAGGGAGGCGGCGAGCTGCTACGCGGGATGGAAGGAAGAGGAGATGCCAGGCTTTCACGAAGTGCGAGCGCTGTCGCTACACCTGTACAAGAAAGCAGGAAAAGATGGGCAAAAGATCGCAGGCCATGCGAGCGAGGGCATGACCAAAAACTATCAGAGAGACCACGAAGAAATCATCTGGTCTGAGGCGATTCCAGATCTGGATATCAGCGAGATAGCCGGAAAGTGACTATTTTTTCGGGATATTTCTAAAGTCTTCTCCATTTTTGTGCGTTACACCGACCTGAAGTATGAAGTTAAACGCCCCTAGGATATATGTCAGGCACTCAACGAAACCTAATGATGAAGTGTTGCCCGGGCCCCGTGAACTTACAGCCTCTACTATTGCGGCCTTATGGCTATCTAACTTGGTCGAATCCGGGTCAAGTGCATGAGCCATCATATTCCGAATGCGATTGATTTTTTCGCATAGCGTCCAAAGCTCGGCCATCCCACCGATATTGATGGCGGTCGGATACAAGGCCCTAGATAAATCCAGAATCTGAGCAAACGATAAGCGAGAGTCTTTCAGGAAGCCAGGCTGAGGAACCATTTCTGAGCAGAAATCTCGCAGCATTTCCTCAAGCAAGAGATGACATTTCAGGACGAGTGTTATGTCATCCATTTGCGGCGTAAAGTGCTTTTCGAACCGTTCATCATTCTTCAGGCTGAACTCGAGATTGACCATAAACCGCCTATCAAACGCTGAATTTGGTTGTCAGTTTTGCGCAAGTTTTGCGCGAGTTTTGCGCGAGTTTTGCGCACCCCAGAAACAAGAAAGGGGATCAAACACCTAAGTGATTGATCCCCTTACAAAATATGGTCGGGACGGAGTGATTCGAACACTCGACCCCTAGCACCCCATGCTAGTGCGCTACCGGACTGCGCTACGCCCCGACTAGGCGTGTTACTGGGTTCGCTTCGCAACGAAGCGATCAGGAATATACCGCAAGCTTTTGAAATGTGGAAGTATTTTAAAAGCCGGAATTACTTCTTCAAAACCACCAGCACATCTTCGAGTTCGGAGATCATCTGGCGGATCATTTGCTTGTATTGGGTGGTGTCGTCTTTGGCTTCATCACCGGACATACGCTGGCGCGCGCCGCTGATGGTAAACCCCTGGTCGTACAGCAACGCACGGATCTGTCGGATCATCAGCACATCCTGGCGCTGATAATACCGACGGTTCCCGGTGCGTTTGACGGGGTTGAGTTGAGGAAACTCCTGCTCCCAATAGCGCAGCACGTGCGGCTTTACCGCACAGAGCTCGCTGACTTCACCAATGGTGAAGTAGCGTTTGCCTGGGATGACGGGCAGTTCGTCGTTATGACTTGGTTCCAGCATAAGCCTCAACTCGGGCCTTCAACTTCTGCCCTGGACGAAAGGTGACCACACGGCGAGCCGTGATCGGGATTTCTTCTCCCGTTTTTGGATTGCGGCCAGGCCGCTGGCGTTTGTCCCGCAGGTCAAAATTGCCGAAACCGGACAATTTGACCTGTTCGTTGTCTTCAAGTGCGTGCCTGATTTCTTCAAAGAACAGCTCGACCAATTCCTTGGCCTCGCGCTTGTTCAGGCCCAGCTCTTCATACAGACGTTCCGCCATCTCAGCTTTCGTCAAAGCCCCCATACGTCACTTCCTTAACGTGGCGTTCAACCTTTGTTCGAGCGAGGTGAGGATATTTTGCGTCGTCGTATTCACCTCATCGTCATTAAGAGTGCGCGATGGATGCTGCCAGGTCAAGCCAACTGCAAGGCTTTTTCTATGCGGATCAATGCCTTTACCCTGATAGACGTCAAATAGCCTGAGGTCTGTCAGCCATTCCCCTGCATTTTCACGGATTACGTCCAGAACAGCACTGGCCGCAACACCTTGATCGGCAATCAGCGCCAGATCACGTCGTACTTCAGGGAAACGCGACAACTCGCTGAATTTAGGCATTTTGCCCGAGGCCACTTCAGCCAAGACTAGCTCAAAAACGAAGACTGGACGGTCCAGCCCCAAGGTTTTCGACAGTTCCGGGTGAATCGCGCCAACGAAGCCCACCAGGCGACCTTCACGTTCGATACGGGCGGCCTGGCCCGGGTGCAACGCCGGGTGTTTGCCAGGGGTGAAAGTGAAGGCATCCAGCGCACCGGCAAAGCCCAGCACCGCTTCCACATCGGCCTTGACGTCGAAGAAGTCGACGGTGTCGCGACCTTGTGCCCAGCCTTCCGGCAGACGGCTGCCGCAAACCACGCCAGCCAGCATCGGCTCTTGCTTCAGGCCATCCAACTGACCGACAAAACGCAGCCCGCTTTCGAACATCCGCACGCGGTCTTGTTGACGGTTCAGGTTGTGGGAAAGCGCCTTCACCAGACCCGGCCACAGCGACGAGCGCATGGCGGCCATGTCGTTGGAGATCGGGTTAGCCAGCAACAGCGGCTCGACACCCGGGTTGAACAGTTCGAATTGCTTTGGATCGATGAAGCTGTAGGTCACCGCTTCCTGATAACCACGGGCAACCAGCAGGCGACGCAGTTCCGGCAGGTGTGCACGGGCTTCGGCTTTCGGCTGCGGCGCCAGGCGCGCTTGCGGGTAACGAACCGGCAGGCGGTTGTAGCCGTACAGGCGGGCCAGTTCTTCGATCAGGTCGACTTCCAGGCTGATATCGAAGCGATGGCTTGGCACTTCTACGTGCCACTGCCCTGCTTCACCGGCCGAGATGCCGAGGCCGAGTGCCGACAGCAGGCGCTCGATTTCAACCGGCTCGATCACCAGGCCGAGCATTTGCTCAACGGCCTTGGCGCGCAGGATGATCGGTGCAACCGACGGCAGGTGCTGTTCGCTGACGGTTTCGATGATCGGGCCGGCTTCGCCGCCAGTGATTTCCAGCAGCAGGCCAGTGGCGCGCTCCATGGCTTCACGGGCCAGCTGCCAGTCCACGCCACGCTCGTAGCGGTGCGAGGCGTCGGTGTGCAGGCCATAGGAACGGGCCTTGCCAGCGATGGCGATCTGATCGAAAAAAGCGCTTTCGAGAAAGATGTCGCGAGTGGTTGCGGACACGCCACTGTGCTCACCCCCCATCACGCCGGCAATCGCCAGGGCGCGGGAATGGTCAGCGATCACCAGGGTGTCGGCACGCAGGCTAACTTCCTGGCCGTCGAGCAGTATCAGCTTCTCGCCTTCCTCGGCCATGCGCACGCGGATGCCGCCGTTGATTTCGGCGAGATCGAAGGCGTGCAGCGGTTGGCCCAGTTCCAGCATCACGTAGTTGGTGATGTCGACGGCAGCGTCGATGCTGCGCACTTCGGAACGGCGCAGGCGCTCAACCATCCACAGCGGGGTTGGCTTGGACAGGTCGACGTTACGGATCACGCGACCCAAGTAACGTGGGCAGGCGTTGGGAGCCAGCACTTCGATCGAACGCACTTCGTCGTGCACGGCAGGTACCGCTGCAACCACCGGGCGGGTCACGGTCGCGGCGTACAGTGCGCCGACTTCACGCGCCAGGCCCGCCAGCGACAGGCAGTCGCCGCGGTTCGGGGTCAGGTCGACCTCGATGCTGGCATCTTCCAGTTCCAGATAGACACGGATGTCCTGGCCCACTGGCGCGTCGGCCGGCAGTTCCATCAGGCCATCGTTGCCTTCACCGACCTGCAGTTCCGCCTGGGAGCACAGCATGCCGTTGGACTCAACGCCACGCAGCTTGGCCTTCTTGATCTTGAAGTCGCCTGGCAGCTCGGCACCGATCATGGCGAACGGGATTTTCAGGCCCGGGCGCACGTTTGGCGCTCCGCACACGACCTGGAAGGTTTCCGCGCCGTTGCTGACCTGGCACACACGCAACTTGTCAGCGTCCGGGTGTTGCTCGGTGCTCAGCACCTCGCCCACTACCACGCCACTGAAAACACCGGCGGCCGGCGTAACGCTATCGACCTCAAGGCCGGCCATCGACAGACGAGCAACCAGCTCGTCGCGACTTACCTGCGGGCTTACCCAGCCACGCAGCCATTGTTCACTGAATTTCATCCTGCTCTCCTAAAGATCCGTTACGACTAGCGAAATTGCGCGAGGAACCGCAAGTCGTTGTCGAAGAACAGACGCAAGTCGTTCACGCCGTAACGCAGCATGGCCAGACGCTCAACGCCCATGCCGAAGGCAAAGCCCGAGAATTCTTCCGGGTCGATCCCGGACATGCGCAGTACGTTGGGGTGAACCATGCCGCAACCCATCACTTCCAGCCAGCCGGTCTGTTTGCAGACGCGGCAGCCTTTACCGCTGCACATCACGCATTCCATATCGACTTCAGCGGATGGCTCGGTGAACGGGAAGAATGAAGGACGGAAACGTACCGCCAGCTCCTTCTCGAAGAACACCCGCAGGAACTCTTCGATGGTGCCTTTGAGGTCGGCGAAGTTGATGTCGCGATCAACCAGCAGGCCTTCGACCTGGTGGAACATCGGCGAGTGGGTGATATCGGAGTCGCTGCGATACACACGGCCTGGGCAGACGATGCGGATCGGCGGCTTCTGCGATTCCATGGTGCGGACCTGTACCGGCGAGGTATGGGTGCGCAGCAGCATGTTCGCGTTGAAATAGAAGGTGTCATGCATCGACCGGGCCGGGTGGTGGCCTGGGATGTTGAGCGCCTCGAAGTTGTGATAGTCGTCTTCGACCTCAGGGCCTTCGGCAATGCCGTAGCCGATGTGGGTGAAGAACTGCTCGATACGTTCCAGAGTCCGGGTAATCGGATGCAGGCCGCCCGAGGTCTGGCCACGGCCAGGCAGGGTCACGTCAATGGATTCGGCGGCGAGCTTGGCCGCAAGATCAGCCTCCTCGAGCGACGCCTTGCGCGCATTGAGAACCTCTGTAACACGCTCCTTGGCCACGTTGATCAGCGCACCGACTTGCGGACGCTCTTCAGCCGGCAAATTCCCCAGGGTCTTCATCACCTGAGTCAATTCACCCTTTTTGCCAAGGTAGTGAACCCGGATTTGCTCCAGGGCATTGATATCTTCTGCGCTTTGCACAGCCTCTAGTGCTTGAGAGACCAGCGCATCCAGGTTTTCCATGTACAGACTCCAGATACAAAATAGGGGAAGAGCTTGAAGGCTCTTCCCCTATTTAAGACGTTTAACACCGTGGGCCGCGGAAGCGACCCAGGGTGACTGTCGGGGGTACTTAAGCCAAGGTGGCTTTAGCTTTCTCGACAATCGCAGCAAACGCCGCTTTTTCGTTCACTGCCAGATCAGCCAGAACCTTACGGTCGATCTCGATGGACGCTTTTTTCAGGCCAGCGATGAAACGGCTGTAGGACAGACCGTTAACACGTGCACCAGCGTTGATACGAGCGATCCACAGAGCGCGGAACTGACGTTTTTTCTGACGACGGTCACGGTAGGCGTATTGGCCAGCCTTGATAACCGCTTGCTTGGCAACACGGAATACGCGTGAACGCGCGCCGTAGTAGCCTTTAGCAAGTTTCAGAATTTTCTTGTGGCGCTTACGCGCCATGACGCCACGCTTTACACGAGCCATGAGTTACTTCCTCTATTCTTGACTAAAATTAACGAAGGCGCAGCATGCGCTCGACTTTTGCCACGTCAGACGGATGCAGCAAGCTGCTACCGCGCAGTTGACGCTTACGCTTGGTCGACATTTTAGTCAGGATGTGGCTCTTGAAAGCGTGCTTGTGCTTGATACCGTTAGCAGTTTTCAGAAACCGCTTAGCAGCACCACTTTTAGTTTTCATCTTTGGCATGTTCGGTACTCCGCATTCAGTTGATAAACATAATCAGAAGGCCTGCCGTGCCCTATTGATTACTTCTTCTTTTTCGGGGCGATGACCATAATAAGCTGGCGTCCTTCCATCTTAGGATGCTGTTCGACCGAACCGTACTCGAGCAGGTCAGCTTCAACCCGCTTGAGGAGTTCCATCCCCAGCTCCTGGTGGGCCATCTCACGGCCGCGGAATCGCAAGGATACCTTGGCCCTGTCCCCATCACTCAGGAAACGTACCAGGTTGCGCAGTTTTACCTGGTAATCCCCTTCCTCCGTCCCTGGACGAAACTTGATTTCTTTTACTTGAATCTGCTTCTGGTTCTTCTTCGCCGCGGCAATCTGCTTCTTCTTCTCAAAGATCGACTTGCCGTAGTCCATCACCCGGCAAACGGGTGGGATTGCGTCGGCGGAGATTTCCACCAGGTCCAATTTGGACTCTTCAGCAATACGAAGCGCTTCATCAATCGAGACGATGCCAATCTGCTCGCCGTCAGCGCCAATTAACCGAACCTCGCGTGCCGAGATATTCTCGTTGATCGGGGCTTTCGGTGCAGCTCGTTTATCTTGTCTCATTTCACGCTTAATAATAATTACTCCGAATCTGGGCGACCACGCCGGGAAACCGCTTGCGCGAGGAACTCAGCGAACTGGGCGACGGGCATCGAGCCCAGGTCAGCACCTTCACGAGTACGCACAGCGACAGTCTGCATCTCGACTTCCCGATCTCCGATAACCAAAAGATAGGGAACCTTGAGCAAAGTATGCTCGCGGATTTTAAAGCCGATCTTTTCATTTCTCAAGTCGGACTTGGCACGAAATCCGCTTTCATTGAGAGTTTTTTCAACTTCAGCGGCAAAATCTGCCTGTTTATCAGTGATATTCATGATCACTGCCTGGGTCGGAGCCAGCCACGCAGGGAATGCACCCTCGTAGTGCTCGATCAGGATCCCGACGAACCGTTCGAACGAGCCGAGGATCGCCCGGTGCAGCATAACCGGGTGTTTACGGCTGTTGTCTTCGGAGACGTATTCGGCTCCCAGACGGATCGGCAGGTTAAAATCGAGCTGCAGGGTACCACACTGCCAGACGCGACCAAGGCAATCTTTCAGCGAGAACTCGATCTTCGGACCGTAGAACGCGCCCTCGCCCGGCTGCAAGTCGTATGCAAGCCCCGCACTGTCCAGCGCTGCGGCCAGTGCAGCTTCGGCGCGATCCCACAGTTCGTCGGAACCGACGCGCTTTTCCGGACGAGTGGACAGCTTCATCTCGACTTCGGTGAAACCGAAATCGCGGTACACGTCCATGGTCAGCTTGATGAATGCAGCGGATTCGGCCTGCATCTGCTCTTCGGTGCAGAAGATGTGGGCGTCATCCTGAGTGAAGCCGCGCACGCGCATGATGCCGTGCAGTGCACCCGATGGCTCGTTACGGTGGCAGGCACCGAACTCGGCCAGGCGCATCGGCAACTCGCGGTAGCTCTTCAGGCCCTGGTTGAACACCTGTACGTGGCACGGGCAGTTCATCGGCTTGATGGCGTAGTCGCGGTTTTCCGACTGGGTGGTGAACATGTTGTCGGCGTAGTTGGCCCAGTGCCCGGATTTCTCCCACAGGCTGCGGTCAACGACTTGCGGCGTCTTGATCTCCAGGTAGCCGTTGTCGCGCTGAACCTTGCGCATGTACTGCTCGAGCACCTGGTACAGGGTCCAGCCGTTCGGGTGCCAGAACACCATGCCCGGCGCTTCTTCCTGGAGGTGGAACAGGTTCAGGCGCTTGCCGATCTTGCGATGGTCGCGTTTTTCGGCTTCTTCGATGCGCTGGATGTAGGCCGCCAGCTGCTTCTTGTCAGCCCAGGCAGTGCCGTAGATCCGCTGCAGTTGTTCGTTCTTCGCGTCACCGCGCCAGTAGGCACCGGACAGCTTGGTCAGCTTGAATGACTTGAGGAAGCGTGTGTTCGGCACGTGCGGGCCACGGCACATGTCGACATATTCTTCGTGGTAATACAGGCCCATGGCCTGCTCGTCCGGCATGTCTTCCACCAGGCGCAGCTTGTAGTCTTCGCCGCGGGCGGTGAACACGTCGATCACTTCGGCACGCGGAGTGACTTTCTTGATGACGTCGTAATCTTTTTCGATCAGCGCGTGCATGCGCTGCTCGATGGCCGCCAAGTCGTCCGGGGTGAAAGGACGCTCGTAGGCGATGTCGTAATAGAAGCCTTCGTCGATGACCGGGCCGATGACCATCTTCGCGGTTGGGTACAGTTGCTTGACCGCATGGCCAATCAGGTGCGCGCAAGAGTGGCGAATGATCTCCAGCCCCTCTTGATCCTTGGGCGTGATGATTTGCAGGCTGGCATCGCCGGTGATCAGGTCGCTGGCGTCAACCAGCTTGCCGTCGACCTTGCCGGCCACGGTGGCCTTGGCCAGGCCGGCACCAATGGATGCGGCGACCTCGGCTACGGAAACCGAATGATCGAATGAACGTTGACTGCCGTCGGGAAGAGTAATAGTTGGCATGGCGCCTCCTCTCCTAGTGGTGACCCCTACCAAAGGTCACGTGGGTTGGGATGAGCCAGTACAAGATCCAATACCAGGCCGTTCAGTGATGAACGCCTGCCTTACAGCGGCAGGAGCCTTTCGGCCAACCGATAATCGAACCAGAGTGACTGGAGTTAAACAAAAAAGACCTTGGCAAGGCGGCATAGGGCGCGCCGGAAAATAGCCAAGCGAAAGATGCTAGCACAGATGAACGGTCATGGCGCCGAAGCCGCTTCACGAAACGAAAATTCCCGGCTTTTAAGGGCAAAAGTGAACTTGAACTGTACGGCAGCCCTCAAACACACCGAGAATCGCCGTTCGTCCACGACTCCAGGAGCATTTGATTATGCGTTTTACCTCGACTTTCGCCCTTGCTGCATCCCTGACCCTCATGTCCCTGGGTGCGCACGCCGCAGCCCCGTCGAACTGGCCTGCCGGTGCGCGGGACAGCTTCATCAAGGATTGCAGCGCAGCCGCCCAGCAAAGTGTTGATGCCAAAACCGCCAAAGACCACTGTGAATGTGGCGCGGACAAAATCAATGCCGAATTGAGCAGTGCCGAAATCAAGGAACTCATGACCAACCAGAACGCAGATCCCGCGCTCAAGACCAAAGCTGTGACGGCTATTTCGTCCTGCAAAGTCGTGAAGAAAAAGTAATTTTTACACCCTGCCAGACCGGCTGAAGGACCAGAAATCGCCATGAAAACTGCCATTTCTCACAAATTACGCAGCTTTTACGGCTTTTTTTAACAGCTGATATTTCGCCTGAAAGCCCCGTAGATCGGGGCTTTCAGCCAACCAAGGCATGAAACACAACGCGATTGATTAGCAAACAATGCCTTGGGGGGGCTCCCAAGCCGAACATTTCGACTATGATAGCTCGGTGTGCCCAGTTGGCCTGAGCAGCACAGCACTACTGAAAATATATGTTTCTTGGAGATACACCATGTCTAATCGCCAAACCGGCACCGTTAAATGGTTCAACGATGAAAAAGGCTTCGGCTTCATCACTCCTCAAGGTGGCGGTGACGACCTGTTCGTACACTTCAAAGCTATCGAAAGCGACGGTTTCAAAAGCCTGAAAGAAGGCCAAACCGTTTCCTTCGTGGCTGAGAAAGGCCAAAAGGGTATGCAAGCTGCACAGGTTCGCCCAGAGTAATTCTGCGCCGAACTAAAAAAACCCCGTCCATGTGACGGGGTTTTTTATGGCCTGGAGAAAAGCGCTGGAGCAATCAGCCGCAATTGACCCGATTGATCACAAGGTTGTCATCGGTATTGAGGTTCAGGCGATCGGAGCGGTATTCCAGCGTGACCATGTCATCTGGCTTGAGAATGCGTGCGTTCTGCGCTCCGGCGCGGCTACGGGCCTGTTCCAGCAATTGTGGCGAAGCTTTCTGGCCGATTGCGAACTCGGCAGCCTTCGCCTCACAGCGGCTATGACCAGCATCGGTCACGGCAGTGTCTTTGGCTGGCTCAGAGGTACCCGGGGTGCTGCAACCCGACAAGGCGAGCGCAGCCAACAAAGTACCGAATGATGCGAGCTTCCAAGGCATGAAGCCTCCTTTGAGAAAAAATGGACAGAGATCGTGCGACCGTGGTTTGGCCGATTGGTTTCAGAATTGTCACAATTGGCTGTGGGCCAGTCTGCCTGAGTCGACACCGGGCGCTGGCGAATCAATCGTCACCAGATATGAACGCACTCAGTAGATGTCGATGTAATCAAACGGCGGGGTTGGCCAATTCTGCTTGAGCGCGTTGAAAATCTGCATCACCCACACCTCGTCGCTGGCTGCGACGTTGCCGACATAACCCGAACCCGCCGCCCAGGTCTCCAGGCGGAACAGAAGGCCGTCGATATCGACGCCACCCACCACGCCCGAAGAAATGTAGGCAATGCCGGCATTGGTAACGCGCAATTGGGTGTGAACGTTGTCACTGGCGGACGCAAGCAGCTGCCGCACAGCGTCCAGCGTCAGGTTGACGGGGTTGTTCAAGTCGATCTGCACGCGGTTTGCCCTGGCAATTAAACAAGCGGACAGTGTCGCACAGCCCTCCCCTCATGCCTAAGTAGCAGTGCCAAACACGGCGCAAAATGGTTAACTCCACACGCAGAACGCACTAACCGCCTTTCAGCCTCGCGAGACACCCATGACCATCGTCACGATCCACGCCGACATCAAAGCCAAGTGGCCCCAAGGGCAAAGCTCCTATAGCCCGGGCAGCCCGGAGGAGTTGGCAATCATCGGTATCGACCTGCTGGTCAAGGAACTGGGCACACAGGCCGCGCAGGCATTCATCGGCCAGGTATTCGAGAAATACCCGGCCGATCACATGGGGGCGCCAGACCCCGAGCGCGAATAAGACCCGGCCGACGAACGTCGACCGGCAGGCTGTTTACTTCAGGCGACCAAGGCGTTCGGTCAGCAGATCGAAGAAGCCCTGGGCATCGCCATTTTCAACCCAGAACGCGTTCTTCGGTTGTTTCAGGCCATCGTACCAGTCGACGATGGTCTGGCCGAAGGTCGGGCCTTCACGGCTGTCCACCACCACGTTGACCTCACGGCCGCTGAACAGCGCAGGCTTGAGCAGGTAGGCAATGACGGTAGCGTCATGCACCGGGCCGCCCGGGATGCCGTAGTGCTCCATATCGCCCTTGACGTATTCATTGAGAATATCGCCCACCACCTTGCTCGCGTTGTTGTTCAGCGCAGCGATTTGCTTCAGGCGTGCGTCGCTGGTCAGGACCTTGTGGGTCACGTCCAACGGCAGGTAGGTCAGCTTGACGCCGCTCTTGAGCACGATCTCGGCCGCGATCGGGTCGGCGAACAGGTTGAACTCGGCCACCGGCGTGATATTGCCGCCGTTGAAGTGCGCGCCACCCATCACCACCACTTCCTTGATGCCTTGAGTGATCTCCGGCGCCTGGGTCAATGCCAGCGCCAGGTTGGTCTGCGGACCGAGCATGGCGATGGTGATGCTGTGGGGCTTGGCGGTGCTGAGGGTCTTGATCAGGTAATCAACGGCATTGCCTTCGGCCAGGCCTTTTTTCGGCTCATGCACGGTGACGCCGGAGATACCTTCCTTGCCATGGATGTTTTCAGCGTAGATCGGCGTGCGCAGCATCGGTTTCGGTGCACCGGCATATACCGGGATGTCCTCGCGCCCTGCCCATTCGCGGGCCAGGCGTGCGTTGCGGGAGGTCTTGTCGAGGCGCACGTTACCGGCAACGGTGGTCAGCGCGCGGATCTGCAGTTCATCGGGCGAAGCCATGGCGAACAGCAAGGCAACCACGTCGTCGGCACCGGGATCGGTGTCGATGATCAGGTCGATTTTTTCCGCCGCGTGGGCGCTTGCAGCAGTTAGCACGGACAAAAGCAGCACACTCCGGAACAGGTGTCGCAGGGTTTGGGTACCACGTTGCATGACGCACTCCTTGTCGTTGGGGAATTCTAGAACGTTACGCCGGAAACCAGCGCGATATTGCAGTAGGGCTGGCACTCGCCGGTGCGCACCACCGCCCTCGCCTTGCGGCTGAGCTGCTTGAACTCTTCATGGCTGACCAGGCGGCGCTCGCCGAGGGCGGCCTGTTCGGCCAGGGTATTGAGATCCGCCAGGGCCGGCGGTTGCTTGAGCAGGATTTCTTCCGCGAGCACGTGGCTTTCCACCTGCATCTCGCTGAGGACGATGCGCAAGGTACTGACGAAATCCGGAATGCCTTTGGTCAGCGCCAGGTCGATCAGCTCGACACCCGGCGGCACCGGCAAGCCGGCATCACCGATCACCAGAATGTCGCCATGGCCAAGGGATGCGATCACCCGCGACAGCGCGATATTGAGCAAGGGAGTCTTTTTCATGAGGGCACAAAACCTTGGACGTCATGCAATGTGGGAATAGAGGGTTGCGCACCCGCGCGGGTCACGGACAGCGCGGCGGCTACCTGGCCGAAACGAATGGCCTCGGCCTCGCTCCTGCCGTTGGCCAGCGCGGCTGCGAAACCGCCGACGAAGGTGTCACCGGCAGCCGTGGTATCGACCGCCTTGACCTTGGGCGCGACCAGGTGCTCGAAGCCTTGGCCATCGGCAAACAACGCGCCTTCGGAGCCGAGGGTAATGATCACTTTGCCAGCACCGGCCTTGATCAGGCGTGTCGCGGCGGCCTTGGCGCTGTCCAGCGAGTCGACCACCACGCCGCTCAAGGCCGAGGCTTCGCTTTCATTGGGAATCAGGTAGTCGATGGCGGCGTACCAATCCTCGGGCAGCGGACCACTGGCCGGCGCCGGGTTCAGGATCACCGTCTTGCCCAGCTCGCGACCGCGCTTGAGGGCATGGCCGACAGTCTCCATCGGCGTTTCCAGCTGGCAGACAATCACGTCGGCAGCCTGCAGCACACTGTCAAATGCCTGTAATTTGGCTGGGGTCAGCTCGCCATTGCTACCGGCGACAATAACGATCGCATTCTGGCTGCTGTCATCCACCACGATCAGCGCCACGCCGCTGGAACCGTCGACGGTGCTGACGGCCTGGCAATCAATGCCCTCCACCAGCAACGCGTCGCGCAATTGCGCGCCATAGGCATCGGTGCCCACGCAGCCGACCATGGCGACCTCAGCCCCGAGG